>SZOV01000153.1 GCA_030263375.1 Deltaproteobacteria bacterium PRO3 | reverse complement strand
GAGGACGTCGACGCCCTGGTAAGACACTGCGAGGCCGAGGGCGCGCACGCAAAGGTCTCCAGCATCCACGTCAACGCCGGGTTCGGCGACTACGACAAGCGCCGCGGCCTCGAGCATTGGCTGCAGTCGGGCGCGCCGGGCATCGCGGAGGCCGCCCAAGCCCCGGCGTGGGACGAGTGGCTGTTCATCGGGGACTCGCCCAACGACGAACCCCTGTTCGCGAGTTTCCGTTTCAGCGTCGGCGTCGCCAACCTCGCGTGCTTTCTCGACCGCTTGAAGCATCCGCCCACTTGGATCACCTCGCGGGAGAGCGGCGCAGGCTTCGCGGAGATGGCGGCGCGCCTCGTCGGTCTCAAAAAATAACGGGAGGACCTATGAAAGCATTTCTCGTCGCCGCGTGTCTGGTGATTTCGGCCTTGCTGGGGCCGGCGGGCGCCCAGGCGCTCACCAAGCCCAAGGCCTCCGGATCCCTCGACTCCTCCGAGGTCGCCTTCGGCCTGAAGGAGGCCCTCTTCCTCGCCGCCAAGAACGCGGCCGGCCTGGCCTCGCAGGTCGACGGCTTCTACAAGAATCCCGCGATCTTCATCCCCTTCCCGCCCGAGGCCAAGGCGATGAAGAACACCCTCGAGACGATCGGGCTCAAGAAGCCCGTCGAGGACTTCGTCAAGACCCTCAACCGGGCGGCGGAGGAGGCCGCGAAGAAGGCCGCCCCCATCTTCTTACAAGCGATCAAAGAGCTGACCATCCAGGACGGCTACCAGATCCTGCGCGGGCCCGACGACGCCGCCACGAACTACCTGCGCCGCAAGACCTCGACGCGGTTAAACGCCGCTTTCCGCCCGGTCGTGCGCAAGGCCATCGCGAAGGTCGGCGTGACGAAATACTGGACCCCGCTCGTCAAGCGCTACAACCAGATCCCCTTCGTCCAGCGCGTCAACCCCAACCTGGACAGCTACGTCACCGAGCGGGCGATCCACGGCCTCTTCAAGCTGATGGCGAACGAGGAGCGGAAGATCCGCCGGGACCCGGCCGCCCGCGTCACCGACATCCTGCGGCGGGTCTTCGGCTCATAATTTTTATAAATATAGCCGCGATCCCCCCTTCTCCATAAAAAATTTGCAATCCAAGGTCGCTGCCGGATTTACATTCGAGCTCCCGCATCAAATGGGCGGATTTTTTTCGTCTTACCCTCCGCATTTATTTTGTTATACTTTTGTACATATTCAAAAAAGAGCTCACCGAGGGATAAGGGTAGAAATCAATATCAATGCGGGTGATTAAGTAACTAACTGATTTATAATAATTTTCTAGCCGTTATCCATGCTAAGGCAAAAGATCTCAGGGGCTCGAGGAGGTTTTGCCTATGTTCGCCAAAATTCTAAAAACCCTGTGGGTTCTGGGTTGGATCGGCAGTTTCTCCATTGTGAATCCAGCTTTTGCGGTTCCCGGCGACGAAGACGACGATGGAATTCCCGATGAGAGCGACAATTGCGTCTTTGTGGCCAATCCCGGCCAAGAGGATTCCGACTTTGACGGCATCGGTGACGCTTGCGACACCGAAACCGGAGAGGACTTCTCTTGTGTCGACTTTGTCGACAATGACGGCGACGGCCTCATCGACTGCGAAGATCCGGATTGCGGCTCCGATCCTTTCTGCGTCGATACCGGGGATGAAGCCTGTCTGGATTTTATCGACAATGACAGCGACGGCCTCGTCGACTGTGAGGATCCGGATTGCGCTCCGTTCCCTACCTGCATCGATGCAGACGGAGACGGCGTTCCGGATCTCTTCGACAATTGTCCCTTGGTCCCGAATCCTGATCAGAAAGACGTGGACCCCGCCGACGGCATCGGAGACGCCTGCCAAAGGGAATCGATTTGTAATAATGGAACCGACGAAGACGGGGACGGTCTCGTGGATTGTGAAGACCCGGATTGCGCGGAGGCGCAAATCTGCCGACCGCCTCCGGACAGCGACGACGACGGCGTTCCGAACATCGACGATAATTGCCCCTTCGAGGTCAATCCCGACCAAGCCGATAACGACGGCGACGGCGCGGGCAATGCCTGCGACGGCAGTCCGGACGGCCCCATTGTGATCCAAGACGAAGATTCCAATGTGGAGGCCCTCGGCGGAGGAGGCTCTTGCCGCCTTGGCGGCGCCGCAGAAGCGCCATGGGCTATTCCAGCGGGCTGGCTGGCGGGAGGCTTGGGCCTGGTGGCCTGGCGATTGCGGCGCCGCCGATGACTCCTAACGCGGAGGTGCAGAGCCGTACACTCCTGCCGAGAAACTCCGTCATGTCCTGAACATCGCGAAGGTCGGCGTCACGAAATACTGGACTCCGCTCGTCAAGCGCTACAACCAGATCCCCTTCGTCCAGCGCGTCAACCCCAACCTGGACAGCTACGTCACCGAGCGGGCGATCTCGGGCCTCTTCAAGCTGATGGCGAACGAGGAGCGGAAGATCCGTCGGGACCCCGCCGCCCGCGTCACCGACATCCTGCGGCGGGTCTTCGGGTCTTGAACAGGACCGCGAATTTCTCGCTTGCCCGCGGATCGGCTCCGCACTATCAAACCGGAAAATTCCCATCCAGCGGAGGACCCCCATGCCCCGAATCACCTTCTCACGGATTTTCAGCCTGACGCTCACCCTGACCGCCTTGACCCTCGGCCTCGGCGCCTGCAGCAGCGGCGACGCCGTCCCCGGCAAGGGCATCGACGACACCGTCCAGTCCTTCGACGACGGCTTCACCGCCGTGGGCGACGGCCTCGAGGCGGTCTTCACCGGCGAGCCTTCCGCCCTGCGCGCCGTCAAGGCCGCCACCTTCGACGGCCTGGCCTTCAACTGCGAATCCGGCGGCACGGGGACGGTCTCGGGCACCACCACCGGCGACGCCTCGACCGGCACCTTTGATCTCGAAATGAACTTCCAGGGTTGCAACGGGATGACGGGAACGGTCGGCTTCGGCGGGGACTACGTCGACGACGGGACCGACCTGCAGCTGGACATCGACTTCACGGCCGGCAGCTCGCTGGCCAACGACACGCTCAGCAGCGCTTTGGGCTGCTCGGTCTTTTTCCGCGACCTGCTCCTCGACGTCACCTCCGCCCCCGACGTCCCCGAGGCCACGGGCACGGCCTTCGGCGCCTTCCGCGGCAACTGCGTCGAGCCGGGCGGCAACGTCATCGTCGACTGCAGCTGGGACAACCTCGACTTCAACGACAACGACCTGCTGGCCTCCAACTGTATCTGCTCGGGCGAGGGTTGCTGAGCACCGTGTAGCTTGGGCCTCTCTAAAAATGCGGCTGCATGGAGGGTATGGGTTTTCCGAGACGCCGGCTAGAAATGGCGAAAGCCGCCGAAGCGACGTCGGATCTCGTGGCCCCCTTCCAGCCAGCGGATGCCGGAGCCCTGGCGAGCATGGCCGATACAGGCGACCTTCAAGCCCCGACGCCGGGCGTAATCACCGAAGGCCTGTTCCGCGCCCGCGCGCAGGGTGAACAGCAGCTCGTAGTCCTCTCCGCCCTCCAACAGGGTTCCCCAAACGTCGACGCCGACCTTGGCGCAAAGTCCGGCGAAGCCCCGAGGCCGCGGCAGGGCCGCCAGCTCGACCTCGAAACCGAGGCCGGAGACCTCGGCGAGGTGCCCTAGGTCCCCGGCCAGGCCGTCGCTGAGATCGATCGCGGCGCCGACCTTGCCGAAGGCCGCTAAATCTCTCCCCCACTCCAGGCGCGGCGTCGGCAACAGCAGGCGACGCCGGATCGAGGCCGGAACGCTTTTCCTCTTTTTTTCGGCCCGCCAGGCCAGGGCCGCGCCCCCGAGCTCGCCGGTCACCCAGAGGCTGTCGCCGGGGCGGGCCGCGCCGCGGAGCAAGGGGCGTCGCCGCGTCTCCCCGAGCAGGGTCACGGCGATCGTCCAAGCCCCGCGAGAGCGGTTGGTGTCGCCGCCGACGACGGGGCAGGAAAATCGCCGCGCCGCGCGGGCCAGGCCGCGGTACAGGGCCTCGACTTCGCCGAGCTTGGCGCGTTTGGGCAGGCCCAATCCGATCACGGCGCCGACCGGTTCGCCGCCCATCGCCGCGATGTCGCTTAAGTTGACGGCCAAGGCCTTCCAGCCGACCGTCTCCCAATGCTTGGAATTTCCGGGAAGGAAGTGGATGCCCTCGAAAAGCAGGTCTTGGGTCAAGAGCTCGGAACGTCCGCCGCTCGAACGCCTCACCGCACAGTCGTCGCCGATTTCGACAGACCAATCCTTGGCAAGGCCCCGCGGCAGAATTCTTTCGAGCCGCGCGATGAGGCCGAATTCGCCGAGGGTGGAGAGTTCGGTGCGGGCGGGTTGGCGGGTCATGGCCGTTGACGGTTGTTCGTTGTCGGTTGTCGGTCACGAACTAACAACTGATAACCGACAACTTACAACTGACCCCTCACCAGATCACCACGCGCTCGCTGTCGGGCACCAGCATGGCGCCCTTTCCATCGGGGCACCAGGCCTGCTCGAAGGGCTTGAACTGGCCGAGCACGGCGTTGATGCGGAAGTGGGCGGGGCTGTGCGGGTCCACTTCAACCAGGCGGCGTCGGGCGGCATCGGTGATGTTGGCGCGCCACACCTGCGCCCAACCAAGGAAGAAGCGCTGTTTCCAGTTGTAGCCGTCAATCTTGGCGGGTTCAGGCTTGCCCTGCAAGGAGCGCACCAGCGCGCCGTAGGCCAGGGTGACGCCGCCGAGGTCGGCGATGTTCTCGCCCACGGTGAGGGCGCCCTTCACGTGTACGCCGGGTTCCACTTCCAAGGCGTCGTAGTATGCGATCATGCGCTGGGCCAGGGAATCGAAGTTGGCCTTGTCCGCATCGGTCCACCAGTTCACCAGGTTGCCTTGGCCATCAAACTTGGCGCCCTGGTCATCGAATCCGTGGGTGAGCTCATGGCCGATCACCGCGATGATACCGCCGTAGTTGATGGCGTCATCGGCATCGGGGTTGAAGAAGGGCGGCTGCAGGATGCCGGCGGGGAACACCACCTCGTTGAGCGAGGGATTGT
>SZOV01000152.1 GCA_030263375.1 Deltaproteobacteria bacterium PRO3 | reverse complement strand
GTGGCGGGCGGCGAGAAGCGCTTG
Organism: Deltaproteobacteria bacterium PRO3; assembly: GCA_030263375.1. Lineage (NCBI taxonomy): Bacteria > Deltaproteobacteria > Deltaproteobacteria bacterium PRO3. The sequence continues at coordinate 5,068 of SZOV01000152.1, read as the reverse complement.
TCGAGGACGATGTGGATGCCCGAGCTGGCGCTGAGCATCTTGGGCGCCTTGGGATCGTCCATCTGCCGGATGTGGTCGCAGAAGGGGCCGGTGGCGTTGACGACGACCTTGGCCTTCACGGGGAAGGCCTCGCCGGTGAAGCGGTCGCGCACCATCGCGCCGACCAGGCGGCTGTTTTCCTTGCGCAGGTCCGTGACCTCGACGTGATTGAGCACGGTCGCGCCCTGCTGGATGGCCGTCATCGCGATGGTGACGTTCATGCGGGCGTCGTCGAATTGCCCGTCGTAGTAGAGCACGCCGCCGCGCAGGCCCTTGGCCTTGAGCATGGGAAAGCTCTTCTTGGCGTCCTTGGCTCGGAGGTAGCGGCTGGGCTTGAGGTTGGACTTGCCCGCGAGCCAGTCGTACATCTTGAGCCCGATGCGGTAATAGGGAATCCCGAACCAGTTGTAGAGCGGCGTGACCAGCGGCAGGGGATGGGCCAGGTGCGGCGCCAGCTTGATGACCGTCGCGCGCTCGTGGAGGGCGTCGCGGACGAGGTTCCATTGTCCCTTGTCGAGCTTCTTCACCGCCTGCTCGAGGTAGCGCACGCCGCCGTGGATGAGCTTGGTGCTGCGGCTGGAGGTACCGGAGGCGAAGTCGTCACGCTCGACCAAGGCGACCTTCAGGCCGCGGGTCGCGGCGTCGAGGGCGATGCCGGCGCCGGTGGCGCCGCCGCCGATGACCAATAAATCGAAATCTCCGGTTTTGAGCTGTTCCAACAGGGCCTGGCGTTGCATGGCCCCGGACTATCCCAAGGGCCGATTCAGGACAAGCCCTAAAATCCCAGGATCGCCCAGACCGCCAGGTGGTCGCTGACGGTGGAATTCACCATGTTTCCGGCCTTTTCCAGGCGAAACTTCGAGGAAAAGTAGATATGGTCGATCAGCTTGTAGGGCTCCCAGCTGGGCATGCTGTAGACCCCCTCGGCCGTGACGGCGGGGCTTAAGCCCGTGGTGCGGGAGAACTCGCCCAAGAGGTCCTTGAGATCGCGGTCCTCGTCCTGGCGGCCGGCCTCCATCCGCGAGGCGAGGTTGAAGTCGCCGCCTGCGATTTTGAGTTCGGCGGGGTCGGCCTTGACCAGGCGCCCGAGGTTTTTCAGCTGCTCCTCGCGGGTGGCGACGGCGAAGGCCTCGAGGTGGATGTTATAGAGCGAGAGGGTCTCGGGGCCGAGCTGGATGGTGAGGTGCTGGACGATGCGGTCGAGGTAGTACCAGTTGTACCAGAAGGGGTTCTCGTCGGGCTTGGGGAATTCGATCAGCTGCTGGGCCGTGATCGGGAAGCGGCTGAGCACCGCCTGCCCCGAGACGACCTTGCCGAAGTGCCCGGAGGGCGGCCAGTAGGGGAAGGGGACGTATTTGAGATTCCAGGTGACGACGTAGGCGCCGTGGCGCATCCCGAGCTTCTCGGCCAGGTAGCGCATCTGGTCGATGCCGAAGCTGCGCTGGGAGTTGAAGTCGACTTCTTGAAGCAGCAGCAGGTCGGGCTTGAGCTCGGCCAGCCGCGCGGCCATTTCGTCCAAGTTGCGCAGTACCTCGGCGCGGTCGGCGACGGCCACTTTGTTGTTCTTCACGCCCGAGCCGTAGCCGATGTTGTAGCTGACGACGCTCAGGCGCTCGGGCAGGGCGGTCTGCGGCGCCTCGCGCGGCCCGGGGAATTGCAAGATCCCGGCGCGGGGGAATTCCGGTTCCGTGACCGCCGGGCGCAGCGAGTAGGCGAGGAAGAGACCAAAGAGCAGGGCTAGGATGCCGACCAGGTAGAAGAGGCTGCGAAGGAGTTTTTTCATAGGCTGGGGTGGAATGTTTAGGGAAGAGCGCGACGTCTGGCAAGGATTCTCGGGGCGCGCTTATTTCGGCGGGGGCAGGGCGTCGATCTTCGCGGCGAGGATGAAGTCGTTCTCGCTCAAGCCCCCGATCGCGTGGGTCCAGATCGTGACCGCGACCTCGCGGTAATGGACGCAAAAATCGGGGTGGTGACCCTCGTCCTCGGCCAGTCGGGCCATGGCGTTGACGAAGTCCATGGCTTGGAGGAAGTTTTTAAACCGGAAGTCCTTGTGGATGCGGTCCCCCCGTAGCTCCCATCCGGAGACCTCTTGGAGCATCATTTGCAAGACGGGGCCCTCCAGCTTGGGGATACCGCCCTCGCAGGGGACGCATTTCTTCTTTAAGAGCTCGGTCATCAGGCACCTCGTTAGGAGGCTGTTGAAAAACGATTTTTATTCACGCCGGAATAAATCCGGCTCCATATAACGCCCAAAAATCCTTCGGATTTTCGGGGCCCGCCAATCCGCCTGTGGCGGCTTGGCCCAACCACCGGTGGTTTTTCAACAGCCTTGGGCCTAGCCAGGGCCGCGGCTTTCGACTATACACCGCGGGATGCGTCCCGCAAAGATCCTTCCCGCGCTGCTTTTCTTCCTTGGTATCCTGGCCCAGGTCCCCGCGGCCTTTGCGGCCTCGGCGGCCCTTCCGAATCCCGACGAAAATCTCCCGCCCCTCCTCGAGGCGACACCGCCCCGGCCCTACGAGGTCTTGACCCCGCTGGGCGCCGGCAAGAAAGACCTGCTCGAGGCGCGCTTGCAGCTGCGCCGCGAGGGCGCCAAGGCCCAGGCCGAGGCCGTCTTGCTCTTGGGCTGCGAGTCCGGCGGGATGGCGCGGAACGGCCTCACCTTCTACCGCAAGGACGCCTACTGCCGCGGCCTGGCGATTCGCTACACCCAGCCTTAATCCAGTGTCGGTTTATTCGGAGGCTTCGGGCAGCGCCCGGACTTTTTGAAACGAACTCGCGTTGTCGGGATTTTGCAAGAGGATCTGCCTCGCGGCGCCGCGGCGTAAGGACGGGCTGGGGGCCTCGAGGCTGAGGCAGAATTCGGCCGTCTCGTACTTTTGGATATCCGGACAGACGATCGGAAGCTTCTCGCTGCGATGCACGCGGCCCTGGGCGTCGGTGTAGCTGACCAAGATCAGGGCATGTTTGTAATAGGTGGTTTCCTCGCCGTAATCGATGCAGGAGAAGACCACGCGTCCGTACTCGTTGGCCGATTTTTGGTATCCGGTGGGGATGTAGGGACCGTTCTCCTCCTGACTCAACCACCAGTAGACCATGGGCGTGCCCGCCTCGGGAAACAGCGTCTCCAAGGGGGCGTCCAGGGGGCGTTTGCAGTTGCTCCGGCCGTCTAAGGCGGAGACCGAGATCGTGACATTGTGGCCGCGCTGTACTTGTCCGTCGTTTCCGGGGCGATAGCCGCCGAAGGGATTGCTGTTGGCGATCGTGTATTGGCTCGCGGCGCCCGGGACTTCCGAGCCGCCGCCCGAGCTGGGCGGTTCCATCTTGGTGAGTCCTGTCGGGACGCCGTCGCTGCCGGGGCGGTAGCCGCCCAGGGTATTGGCGGCGGCGCCGGGCTCGGCGGCCGGCGCCTCGCCCCCCGATCCGCTTTCGTCCTTAGAGCCGCCTCCGTCCGCGAAGCCGCCAGGGGCCCCGCCCAGTCCGGTCATCCCCGAGCAGGCCGCGAGGCCGCCGAGGCCCAAGGCCAGCGTGATCACTAGGGTTAGGATGCGCAAGGGCTTGAAAATAAACGGCTCCTCCTGGGAAATGGGGACAGCTGATTTTACCGGGCGGTGTCTTGGCAGGCAATGCCCCATTGCTTAGTCCTTTTTCGGCCCATCCTCCGCAGGAAGTTGTGTCGCCGGCTTCCCGTCTTCGGCCGCCGCCCGGATTTCTTCCGCGATTCGCTCGAGCTTGCGGTCGCGGAGGTAGCTCTGTTGGAGGGCGGGGGGCAGCTCGGGCAGCAGCGCTTCGAGCTGGCGCCGTGCGCTGAGGAAATAGTTGCAGGCCCGCTCCCGCTCTTGCCTGCGACGCGCGAGTCGGCCGCGCTCCCAATCGATTTCCCAGAGCAGCGGGCGAATCCCCAGTTCCCAGGCCGCATGGTGCGCGAGATTCAGGGCTCGCGCGGCCCCGTCCAGGTCCGTCCTCGGCCGGTCGCGCAGCACCCGTCCCAAGAGGAGCCGGGCCATGGCCAGCCAAGCCGGCTGGGAGCGGCGCTCGGCGATTTCCAAGGCTGCCTCCGCGTCGAGCTGGGCGGCGGCGTATTTTTGCGCCTCATACTGGAGCAGGCCGCGGTCGTGGCGGCACTGAAAATACCACTGCGGGTGTTGGGCCGGGTCGAGGATGGAAAGGGCCTGCTCGAGGAGGGCGAGCTGCCGCGCGAGCTCGCCGCGTTGCCTGGCGATCTGCGCCAGGACGTTGAGGGCGGCCGCCTGCTGCTCGCGGTAGCCGGCGTGCAGGGAGATTTTCAGCAGCTCATAGCATCGGGCCTCGGCCTCCTCCGTCTTGCCGAGATAAAGAAGGAGGTTGATCCAGTTCTCGCGCAGCTTGCAGGAAAGCTGGGGCTGGTCGACCGCCTGCTCCCGCGCGAAGGCCTCGCGGTAGGCCTGTTGGCAGCGGCTCCAGCGCCCTTGGTCGTAGTCGAGGAGGGCGAGGTTCATCCAGGCCATCGCCTCGTGATAGGCGTCGCCGCCGGCGCGAGCGGCCTCGATGGCCTGCTGAAAGCAGGCCTCGGCCGCTGCGGCGTCGCCGCGGCGCTTGGCGAGCAGGGCGCGAAGGTTGGCGACGCGGGAATCCCCGAGGAGATCGTGCGCCTCGCCGTAGGCCCGCTCGGCCAAGTCTAAGTCAACCGTTGCCGTTTCGGCGTCGCCGCGCGCGAGGGCGGCGCGGGCGCCGACCTCGTGGTGCAACCCGCGGAGGCCCGCTTCGCGCGGGGGCCCGGACGGCAGCAAGGCCAAGGCGTCTTCGGGAAATCCGGCAGCGACCAGGTGGCGCGCGCCGTGAACGGCCACGGCGGCGGGCAGGGCCTTGGCGGCCGCCGCGTTCGGAGCCAGGGCCCGAATCCACTCCGCCCCGGCGGCGTAGCGGCCCTGGCGGTACAAGGAGATCAGGGTCTCGAAGGTGCGGGCCTCGCGCCCGGGTCTCTCCGGCTCACCCCAAAACTCCGGGAAGAAGCGCGCCAGCGAGTAGACGCCGACGCGCTGTTCCAGCG
>SZOV01000151.1 GCA_030263375.1 Deltaproteobacteria bacterium PRO3 | reverse complement strand
GCAGGTTCTGCACCGCCTGGTCCAGGCGGGCGGCCTGCTCGGCCAAGCGCTTGCGCAGCTCGCCGGCCAAGCCGCGCGACGAGGAAATGCCCAATTTGCAGGTGTCGGTGCCGGGACAGGCGACGACGTCGAAGATGTTGCCGGCGCCGGGGGCGCCCAGGCCGACGGCCTTCAGCGCCGCGTAGAGCTCGGGCAGGTCGCGGTTGCTGACCCAGCGCAGGACGATGTTCTGCTCGACCGTCGTGCGCAGCGTCTCGTGGGTGAACTTGCGCGCGATGTCGGCCAGGGCCCGCAGCTGGTCGGGCGTGATGTCGCCCAGGGGCAGGGTGATCGTGGCGACCGAATAGCCCTTTTGGCGCTGCGGGCGAATATTGGTCTTGAGCCAGCGCTGGAAGTCTTCGGGGCCGCCGGTCGGCAGCTCGCCGCCCTCGCGCAGCGGCTTCTCCTCGCGTTTGAGCTCGGCCTCGATCAGGCTGGTCCAACGCGGGTCGTGGGGGAGGATCTTGCGTTCCTCACGGACCAGCTCTTGGAACTTCTCGAGGCCCAGGTCCTTGATGAGGAATTTGATGCGAGCCCGGTTGCGGTTTTTCTTCTCGCCCAGGCGGGCGAAGACGCGGGCGATGGCCTGCGTGGTCGGCAGCAGTTCCTCGGGCGGGAGGAATTCGTCGAAGATCTTGGCCTGGAAGGGCACCGCGCCTAATCCTCCACCGACGACGTATTCGAAGCCCAACCGCAATTGGCCGTTTTCTTCGCGGACCCGCGCGATGCCGCCCACGTCGTGGATGTTGACCAGGCCGCAGGCGTGCTGCTTGCAGCCGCTGAAGGCCGGCTTGAACTTGCGGCCGAAGTCTTGGCAGTCGGGGTGGCCCAGCAGGAACTTGGCGAGGGCCCGCGCGTAGGGGCTGACATCGAAGGCCTCGTCGGCGCAGACGCCGGCGTAGGGGCAGGCGGTGACGTTGCGCACCGAATTGCCGCAGGCCTCGCGGGTGGTGATGCCCACCGCGGCCAGGCGCCGCATCAGCGCGGGCGTGTCGTCGATGTGGACGAAGTGCAGCTGGAAATCTTGCCGGGTGGTCACATGGGCGATGCCGTCGGAGTATTCCTCGGCCAAGTCCGCCATCACCTCGAGCTGCTCGGCGTTGAGGCCGCCGATCGGGATCTTGATGCGCTGCATGCCGGGGGCGTCCCAGAAGGTCATGGGGCCCTTGGTGAGCTCGCCGGAGGGGAACTTCAGCTGCTGGACCTTGGTGCCGTCGTGGCGCTGGCCGTTGTCGTAGCGCTGGCCGTAGGCCCCGCGGCGCAGCCGGGTCTCGGCGAAGAGCTTTTCGTCGATCTTGCCCTGCTTGCGCAGCTGGATCTCGGTCTCGAAGATGTCGAGTTCCCGCGCGAGGTCGGGGGCGATCTTGCCGGCCAGTTGGGCCTTCCAGAGGTCGTGGCTGCTCTTCATGGGTAAACTCCCTATCCTTGGAAAAAACCTAAATCATTTCCGCGCCGGACAAACAAGCCTATTTTAACAGCTTCCTCGGCATTGTCTTGAGATAACATAGTCTTGGGGAAGGGTGCGGATTTCATTTGGAAGCAGGGCCAAAGGAGGCTAGGGAAGCCCGCCATGCCGGGCAAGCACCCCTCCATTTTGTTCCTCGACGCCGCCACCGTGGACTTGGGCGATATCGCCGTGAAAAACCTGAAAAAACAGGGCGCCTATGCCGCCCTGGGCCTGGAGCCGGGCGACCCCTTGCCCCCGGCCGCGCTCGGGGCCGAGATCGTGGTCTCCAATAAATACCCGCTTCGCGAGGCCCAACTGGGTTTTTTGCCCAAACTGAAATTGATTTGCGTCGCCGCCACCGGCACCAACAACGTCGATCTCGAGGCCGCGCGGCGGCGCGGGATCGCGGTCTGCAACGTGGCGGGCTATTCCACGCCGACGGTGGTCGAGCAGACGGTCCTGTTTCTCCTGGCCCTCGGCCACCGCTTGCTGGAGCACGACGCGGCGGTCAAGTCCGGGGCCTGGAGCCGCGCCCCCCACTTCGCGCTCTTGGATTTCCCCTTCGGCGACTTGGCGGGGAAGCGACTCGGCATCCTGGGCTACGGTCACATCGGCCGAGGGGTGGCCCGGGTGGCGAAGGCCCTGGGCATGGAGGCGGCGGTCGGCAAGATCCCCGGCGGGAAATACCCCGCGCGCGAGAAGCGCCTCGAGTTGCGGCGCCTCTTGCAGAGCAGCGATTTCGTCACCCTGCACTGTCCCTTGAGCCCCAGGACCGAAGGGATGATCGACGCCAAGGCCCTGGCCTGGATGAAGCCCGGGGCCCATTTGTTGAACCTGGCCCGCGGCCCCATCGTCGACGAGGCCGCGGTCGCCCGCGCCCTGCTGGCCGGCAAGCTCGCCGGCTACGCGACCGACGTCCTCGGCCAAGAGCCGCCGCCGCCCGACCACCCGCTCTTCGACCCGCGGCTGCGCGACAAGGTCCTGTTCAGCCCCCACATCGCCTGGGCCAGCCGCGAGTCGCGCCAGCGCCTGGTCGACGAAATCGCCGCCAACATCGCGGCCTTTCGCCGCGGGGCGCGCCGCAACCGCGTTGATTGAGACGGGGCCCCGTCGTCGGGTTCCAATGGGCAGAGGATCCCTGGCGAGCGCGGAACTTAAGATCGGGTGGGAGTTCCGATATTTTCCGACGAAACTCGCCGAGGCCATTGCGTCGATAATAGGCCCGGGTGAGGTGGAAGGAGTTCGCGATGAGCCAAAACGATCCCATTTCAGGTGTTTCCGGAAGGCGCCGCGCCGGACGCGCCGAATTGCAGGCCGAGTTCGAGCGCGCCTACCAAGAAGAGCTGCAAAACGCCAAGGGCGCCGGCGGAACGCCTCCGGACGAGGCCGCCCTGCGGGAGCGGGCCGCCGCCAAGGTGCGCTCCCGGTACCCCGAGGCCGACCCCGCCGAGCTATCGCAGGCCGCTTGGTCGGCAAGTCAAGCTTTGGGCGCCTTGTCGCGAGGTTAGTGGGCCAACCGTCTGCTTGAGACGGAGATGAGGAAATTAAAAAAGACGAAGTCGGGTTAATGCGGGCTCGATAGGACGCTCCTTCGCAGCTTGCCGTTGGAAGTCTTCGGCAGCTCCCGAAGAAAGACCAGGGACTTCGGAACTTTGTACTTGGCGAGCCGGGTCGCGGCGAAGGCCAGGATTTGCTGCGCGGTTTCCTGGGTCGCCCCCGATCCCGCCTTCAATACGACGTAGGCCTGGATCGAGGTTCGGCCGCCGGCGTCGGTGACGCCCACGGCAGCGGATTCCTCCACCGCGGCGTGGGCGTTCAGGGCCGCCTCCACCTCCATCGGCGAGATTCGATAGCCGCCCGCGGTCAAGACGTCGTCGCGCCGGCCCAGGAAGAAAAAATTTCCTTCCGCATCCCGCGTCGCCAAATCTCCGCTCAAAAACCACTCCCCCCGGAAACTCTGTGCCTCGTCGTCGGGGCGCCGGTGATAGCCCAGCATCAGCCCCTCGCAGGAGCGGTGCGAGGCGAGGATGCCGGGCTCGTTCGGCCCGCACTCGCTTAAGTCCTCTCTCAGGATTGCGATGCGTTGGCCGGGCAGGGCCCTCCCGCAGGAGCCCGCGACGGGCGCCGCTTCGTGGCCCTGGACGAGGTAGACGGAATGCTCGGTCATGCCGAGGCCCTCGCGGATCTCGATCCCGGTCCTTTCGCGGAAGCCGGCGCGCAGCTCGTCGGAGAGCTTCTCGCCGGCGCTCAGGCAGACGCGAAGGCCGGACAGGGCGCCCTCGCGCGACTCGAGGTAAGGCAGCAGGCGCCGGTAGATGCCGGGCACAGTCATGAGGGTGGTGACGCCGTGGCGGCGGACGATGTGGGAGAGCTGCTCCGCGCCCAGGCGCCCCTGGTAGACGACCGAGGTCAGTCCGTGGCGCCAGACGTCGAGCAGGCCGCAGGTGAGGGCGTAGCTCCAGTTGAGGGCGCTGGTGTTGAAGATGACGTCGCCGGCGCGGAGGTCCTGCCAGACCTTCGCCCGGGCGTCGTGGGCGCGGATGCTGCGGTGCGCGTGGATGACCGCCTTGGGACGCCCCTCGGTGCCGCTGGTGTAGAGCCAGAAGGCCGGCGCGTCGGCCGGGGTGGGTTCGGTGTGAAAGGTCGCGTCCGCGGCCTTGAGGAGGTCTTGCCAGCGCCGTACCCCTTCCGGGAGTCTTTCGGCCTTGTCGCAGAGCCAAAGCGTCTTGCGCAGCGTCTCGGGCGTATTTTGTAAAAGTTCTCGGGGCAGGAGCTCGGGACCCGCGACCAGGGCCGCCGCTTCGCTGTCTTGCAGGATAAATTCCAGCTCGGGCCAGGTGAGTTGGGCGGAGGTCGGAATCGGGATCAGGCCCGCCTTGACCGCGCCGATAAAGCTGATCGGAAACTCGGCGCTGTTTTCCATGCGCAGGACGACCCGCGCGCCGGGTGGCAGGCCCAAGGAAGCGAAGGCGTTGGCCATGGCGTTGCTGAGTCCCTGGAGGCTGGAATAGGAGAGGCGCAGCGGCGGCTCGCGCAGGGCGCCGGTCGCGGGGTCTTCCTTGATATAGACCAAGGCCGTGTGGTGCTTGTTCTGCAGGACCTCGGCGTGCTTGTCGATGCAGTCGAGGGCGAGGTTGTAGAAGTCGGAGGAAGGATTCATGATGAAATTGTAGGGGCGAACCTTGTGTTCGCCCCTACAGGACGACGCGCTCCTGATAGAGCCCGAAGACCTCGCGCATCGTGTCGCTGATCTCGCCCAACGTCGTGTAGCAGCGGACCGCGTCGAGAATGCGCGGCATCAGGTTGTCGCTTCCGCGCGCGGCGGCGGCCAGGGCTTCGCGGGCGGCCTTCACCTTCAGGTTGTCGCGGCGCTCGCGCAGGGCCTTCAGGCGCTCCTTCTGGCGCTTCTCCAGGGCCGGGTCGACCTTGAGGATGTCCTTCACCGGCGCCTCTTTCATCTGGAACTCGTTGACGCCGACGATGATCTGCCGCTTCTCCTCGATCGCCTTCTGGTACTGGTAGGCCGACTCCTGGATCTCGCGCTGCGGAAAGCCGTTCTCGATCGCCTTCACCGCGCCGCCCATCTTGTCGATCTTTTCGATGTACTCCAGGGCCCGCCGCTCGATCTCGTCGGTCATCGACTCGATCATGTAGCTGCCGGCCAGCGGGTCGATGGTGTCGGCCACGCCGGTCTCGT
>SZOV01000150.1 GCA_030263375.1 Deltaproteobacteria bacterium PRO3 | reverse complement strand
TAGTTCAGAAGAATCGTGCCCTTGGCGGGGGCTCCGTAGGCAACGACGGATTTACCGTCCTCCTTGATCGAAATGAGCAGGGTCAACAATTCCCTTTTCAACCTTCGAACGCGGTCCGCAAAACCTGCATAGCAATCGATCCTGTCGATTCCCGCGCTGCTCTCCAGCTCCCGGATTTCACATACTCGCGCGGTTTCTTCCCTTCCATCCTCGGGATGGCCTGCATACAACCTCAGGGACCCACCGTGCGTTTTTAGATTTCGGGCGTCGTAGACTTTCAAACCCTGCTTTCCCAAAAGCCGCTCGACGGTCCAGAGTGAGAAATAGCAAAAGTGCTCGTGATAAATTGTGTCGAACTGCAACTCTTCCATCAATTTTAGCAAATGGGGAAATTCGAGGGAAAGAACGCCTCCGGGCTTCAACAATTCCTTCAGTCCGGCGGTGAAATTAATTAAATTCGGAACATGAGCCAGGACGTTGTTGGCCACCAAAAGGTCGGCCTTGCCCTTCTCCTTCGCGAGTTTTCTGGCGAGATCTAAGTCGAAAAACTCCTCGACGGTTGGAATGCTCGCCGCTTTAGCAACCCGGGCGACATTGTGTGCGGGCTCTATCCCCAGGACCTGAATACCGGCGTTATGGAAATTTTTTAGTAAATAACCGTCGTTGCTCGCTATCTCGACCACAAGACTTGCAGAGCCAAGCCCGAGTACCCGAATCGACTCTTTTGCAAACTCGGCGGCATGAGCCAGCCACGAACTGGAATAGGAAGAAAAATAGGGATATTCGCGAAATAGGGTTTCGGGGCTCGCAACCTCCCCGACCTGGACTAAAAAACAGAACTCGCAGACCTTGGTATGCAGCGGATAGTGAACTTCGGGCTCGTCTTGAAGATCGGGGGTGCGAAAGGCATTCGACAAAGGCATTTTGCCTAAATCCACGAAACTTCGCCGCAAAGGTGTCCCGCAAATTCGACAAAGGGACTTACTCATTCCCCCCCCAGAGATTGAAAATTCCCGATTTGCGCCAATGTCGAAGCCCTGGGATCGCCACCGCCAGCAAATAATCGATACCACTCCACGGTCCACTCTAACGCGAACTGGATGGAAAGCTTGGTTCGCCATCCTAAATAGGACTGAGCCTTGGAAGGGTCGATCCGCAATAACTTACATTCTTGTACTTTCGAAAGCGGCCCACCCTCTTCCCACTCGCCCTTCCCCCATAACGTTAAAATGCGGTCAGCCACCTCCCCAACGGTCGTAGACTGGACTTCCGAAGGTCCAAAATTCCATGCGGCGGCGAATTTGGAGCCTCCCTCCCACAGCCGTTCCGCCAAGACTAGGTAACCGTTGACCGCGTCCAGGACGTGCTGCCAGGGACGAGTCGCTGACGGAGTTCGCAACAAAATTTTTCGATTTTCAAATAGAGCCCTCATGATATCGGGGATCAAACGTCCCTGGGCGAAATCTCCGCCGCCTATGACGTTTCCGGCCCGAGCGCTCCCCAGGAAAACCCCGCTACCCGCTTCTTTGGAAAAAAAGGAGCAGCGATACGCGCGAATCGCGAGCTCGGCGGCCGCCTTACTCGCGGAATATGGATCTTTGCCACCCAACTCGTCCTCTTCCCGATAGCCCCAAGGCCACTCTTTATTTTCGTAACATTTGTCGCTGGTTATGCAAACCATGGTTCGCACCGAGCTTGATCGCCGAACCGCTTCCAGGATGTGAACCGTTCCCAAAAGGTTTGTCGCGAAAGTCAATTCGGGATCCTCGTAGGCCTTGCCCAGAAGGGCCTGAGCAGCCAAGTGAATGACGATTTCCGGACTATGGTCGAGTATGGCGTTGCTTAGGGCCTCTAGGTCTTCGACGTTTCCCTCCAAAGAGACCATCCCATCGGCCACGGAAGCGAGGGCAAATAGACTCGGTTGGGTTGTAGGAGGAAGGGAAAATCCGATGACCTTTGCCCCCGCCTGCTGCAGCCACAAAGAAAGCCACGATCCCTGAAAACCGGTATGCCCAGTTACAAAAACTCGTTTTCCCTGCCAGAAACCCGATTTCATGGCCATACCTTCCAGGGCGCCCGTCCGGACGCCCATAGGGATTCGAGCTTCGCTTTATCCCGAGGGGTATCCATGGGCATCCAAAACCCCTCGTGCCGATAAGCCGAGAGCTGTCCCTCGCGGACCAGCCGGGCCATCGGGTCGACTTCCCAGGAGATATCGTCTCCGTCGATGTAATCCAGGACCCGAGGCGAAAGGATGAAAAACCCCCCGTTGATCCATCCAGACTCGCCTACGGAATGCTCCTCGAAAGCGGCAACTTTGTCTCCGTTGAGACTTAAAGCGCCGAATCTAGCCGGGGGCCTGACCGCCGTCACGGTTGCAAGGGTCCCTTGATCTTTGTGAAATTTAATCAACTTAGTAATGTCAATATTCGCCAAACCATCACCGTAGGTCATACAAAAATCGCCATCTTCCAGAAACCTTTGAATTCGCTTTAAACGGCCCCCGGTCATCGTATCAATGCCGGTATCCAATACCTGGACTTTCCAGGCTTCCGACGGAGGCTGGGCGGGTCGGTACGAACCTGAGCCCAGTCGGAAAACCCCGTCGGAAATATGCAGGGAATAATTCCCAAAAAACTCCTTAATCACGTAGCCCTGGAGCCCGTGGCAGATTATAAATTCGCGAAAGCCGAAATGGTCGAATATCTTCATGATATGCCAAAGAATGGGCATACCGCCGATCTCGACCATCGGCTTGGGTCGAAGCTTGGTCTCCTCTCCTAACCTAGATCCTCTGCCGCCCGCCAAAATAACTGCCTTCATGCTTTGCCCCCGGAATCGAGGATCGAATCATCGCGGACCAGCCGGATTTCCGGAAGCTTGACGGGAATGTAGTGAACCATCGGCTGGCCGCGCGGAATAACGATGGCATCCTGCTCCGCGGAAATAGCGGAGAAATCAATATCGACGGGAATCTTCATTTGGCCGGAAATGTTAGAAAGGGAAAGTGCCATCGCCTGACCGACGGAGAAACCAGGAGGATATCGATAATTCGGCAGAGGCAACATCAGTAGAGTGTAATTTTCCGGGAGGCCCGTCATGAAAACCCCCGCCTGAATGATCCACGCCCCGACCCGCAAATCACCTAGGACAAACATATGAAGAGGAAATTTGAGGCTCGACGATTGGGGCAATTCGGCGATGTATCCCGGAAATCGTTCGCCGGTTGGCCGAATTTGCACCATTTCTTGGGTAGGGATAAACGTGAATTTCCCCGAACCTCCCTCTTCCCAATAGGTATCTACCTCGACCCTGCCATCCCGAAAGAATCTACATGTATAAGGCATGAACAGAGTAATGCCTATCCTTTCCCTGGCTTGGATTCCCGGACAGGCCGAGTGGTCCAAGAGCAGGTTGGGGATTCCCGCGTGCATGGATTCCCAATCAGGCCTAAAACCGATTTTCGGACAGGGAAAGTCCGGATGCACCAAGGTGTAGGTCAAATCAAATTGCGCAATGGTGTTAAGGAGGACCTGTTTTACCATTTATCGAATTTTATCAACTACCGGCAGGGTTTCCAATTCAAAACTAGGAGGGCTTCATCCTAACAATCGCCACCGCCGCCACATAATCCCCGCTATGGCTGATGCTCACCTTGATCTCGGCGATCCCGATCTCCCGCGCGTTTTCCAAGGCCCGGCCGTGCTGGATCACCGTCGGCGCCCCGGAATTTCCCGGCAGGATCTCAATCTCGATCAAGGGCGCCCCGCCACCGCGAGTGTAGTTCTTCCCCTCCGGCCTCACGTTCATCTTGGCCTTCACCACGGCCTCCTTCGCGGCCCAGCGCCCCGCGAAGCTGGCGCGCGGGTCCGGCGCCGCGCGGCAATAGGCGATCTCGGCGGGCGTAAAGTTGCGCTCGAGGAAGTTGGGGTTGTCGCTGTTGATCTCGGAGATCAGCTGGACGTCGACGCCTAGCCCTAAAGCCCCGCCGGCGACGGTGCCCAGGGCCTCTGCCAAGGCCCGACGGATCCCTTCTTTTTCTGATGGGTCACGAGTTTCCGCGGACATCCGTCCCTCCGCCGAAATCTTCTCCCATCGCGGGACCTAAGACCACTTATTTTCCGCCGTCCTTCTTGTCATCCTGGGGCGGACTGAAGCGGTAGCCGACTCCGGGATAGAAGGTCGCCCGCGCCGTCGGATCCAGGTAGACCCGGCTGCGCTCCTCGGCCGTGTAGGGCGCCTCGGTCTTGGGGATCATGAGGGCCCGCCGCGCCGTGAGACCGTCCTGCCAATGCCGCGTCGCCTTGGCCTCCCGCTCGGCGCGCTTGGCCGCGTAGGCCGCCGTCCCCTCCGCGCCCACCGCGGCGAAGAGGTAATCCGGATGGATGAGCAGGATCTGGGCCCCCGCCTGGCCGAAGCCGAAGCTCTGCAAGAGGCCCGCCTTCATGCCTGCCACGGGGATGGTGCGGTTGGGATAGAGCAGGTGCTTGTTCTCGCGCAGCGCCGGATCGACGTTGTCCTGGGCGCGGTTGCCCGGTACCTGGCCGGTCAACAGGGACTGCACGAGGCCGTTGAACATCCAAGCGGCGGCCGCGCCCTTCGGGTGCCCGGTCAGCCATTTCTGGGCGACGACGAAGAGCGGGTTGCCCTCGCTGCGGCCCAAGTGGGCCATCTGCTGCTGCACCACCGCGCTCTCGTTCTTGTCGTTGGCTTGGGTGGAAGTGCCGTGGAAGCTGGTGATCGCGATGTCGTCGGGCTTGAGCCCGAAGACCGCCAGGGCGCCGCGCAAGGGCGCGATGGTCGGATCGTCCTTGTAGAAGTCCTGGCCGTAGAGGGCCAGGGCGGCCTTCTCCATCCGAAGCGCGTTGGCCTGGATGAAATCCATCCGCTGGCGGAACAGCGCCACGCCGGCCTCGTCAGGATTCTCCCCGACTTCCGAGTGCAGCTTGTCCGACTCCTCCAGCTTCCATTGCTGGATGCGTTGGCGCTCCGCCTCGAGCTGTTTGCGTCGGAACTCCAGATCCAGCAAAGGCGAGCTCATCCCGCCCTGCTTTTCCTTGGCCGCGGTGAGAATCCCCTGCCCCGGCGCCGGGACCGAGCGGCCCTGCTCGTCGGTGGCCGTGTGGGTCATCGCGACGATGCCGTAGACCGGGACGCCCATCTGGATCGCCAGATCCGCCGACATCAGCACCTGCACGCC
>SZOV01000149.1 GCA_030263375.1 Deltaproteobacteria bacterium PRO3 | reverse complement strand
TGTGGGTGGTGGTGACGCCCTTTTCGATGGTGGTCGTGGTCTGGGTGGTCTCCGCCCCGGCGGAGAGGCTGAAGACGGTTAGGCCGGCGGCGATCAGGGTGGAAATCCGGATTTTCATGGAAAACTCCTTTGCTTCAGCCGGCATCTTCCTTGAAATCCGCCAGGACTGCAAGCGTCACCGTGGCCTTGGCGACCAAGGACTCCTGCTCGCCTTCCTTGGCGAAGACTTCCGATTCGACGACGCTGAGGCGGCGGCCGGGCTTCAGGACCTGGGCGCGAGCGCGCAGGCTCTGCCCCTTGCCGGGACGGAGGAGGTTGATCTTGAACTCGACGGTCAGGACGATCTCGCCGGGCGCGATCAAGGTGCCTGCGGCCGCGCCCGCCGTGTGGTCGGCCAAGGTGGCCAGGACCCCGGCGTGCACCAAGCGGTTCTGCTGCTTGTGGTAGTTTTGGACCTGCAAGCCGGACTCACACCAGCCCGGGCCGCAGCCGAGGAATTTGACCCCGAGGTTCTCGAGGAAAGGGGCCTTGCGGAAGATGGCCTCCACGCGCTGGAGGCGTTCGGGATCGGCTGCGTCCATCTTCTCTTTCTGGCCGAAACGCGGCTTAAATTCCATGGAAAAAAAGCGGGCCGCGCGCCCCCCCCAGTGGCGCGCGGCCCCAGGAGTGACTTAGTGCACGACCAAGTCGGACTTCAAACGGATCGCATGCGATAGGTTGTAGCGGTTGGGCGAGGTGGCGCTGACCGCCTCGTGGATCTTGCGGAATTGTTCCGGCGTCCCCTTCCCCTTGATGTGAACAGTGTAGCGCAGTTCGTCGTAGCCGGGCTTGACGTTGGGATCGAGGCTGAAGAAGCCCCGCAGGTCGATGTCGCCTTGGGTCTCGATGCGCAGCTCTTCCAGCTCGACGCCCTCCAAGGCGCATTGGGCCGCGTAACCGACCGTCATGCAGGCATTGAAGGCGGCCATCAAGGTCTCTTGGGGATTGGGAGCCAGGTTGGTGCCGAACAGCTCGAAGGGCTCGTCGGTGTGGATCTGGAAATTCTTCCGCACCACCTGACCCGCGATCTCGCAGGCGTCGACTTGAGTTTCGGTTCGGGTGCCGCCCTGCCAGGAGGTCACGACCTTCCAGCGGGTCTGGGCCTTGGCGGGGTCTTTGGACACTTCTTCGACCGTCTGCAGGACGGCGCCCACGTCGATGCCGTTGAGGATTTGGGATTGGATCTTCTTTTCCGCGTTCGATTTCATGGTTCTCTCCTTTTTAAATAAGCGTTGAAAGATTCAGCTGGCGAGGGCGAACTGGACGCGTTCCCGTTGGGGAGGCGTGGTCACTTGGGTGAACAGCGCGACGAAATTGGGATGGCTGACGCCGCTGGCTATGAAGGTCCAGCGCTTGACCTTCAATTCCTCGCGGTAGATCTCCTCGGCCTCCGCGCGGCTGAAGGTCCGGCCCAGGTAGGCCGCAAGATTCTCGACGTCGTAGGCGGATTGTTTTTGCAACAGGCCGTCGACCGCACCCAGGAGCTCGATGAGGTCGCCGACCGCCCGGTCTCTTTCGGGGGTCTCCATCGCGGAGAAGGCGCGCAGGGTCTCGAGATGATCCATCTTGGCGTGCTGGGATTCCTCGAGCCAGTGCGCGCGAAAGACGTTCTTGGTCAGGACGTCCAAGTCCGAGTCCTCGCGGATGGCGGTCAGATAATGAAGTTGGGTGAACCACTCGATGCAAGCGGTGAGCAGGAGCACCGCGCCGGGATTTTTTCCGAGGACGTAACGCGCGACCTCCTGCTCGCCGTCCAGCAGCTTGAGGGAAAAACCCAGCTGCTCGTCGACCCTGCGTCGCAGCTTGCGGAAGAGGTGCATATGCTTCACCTCTTCCGCCACGAAGTTGGCCAGTGCCTCGAGGGCCTCTCCCCAGCCTTCTCCGTGAGTCTTGGCCCGGTCGGTGATCAGCGGTGCGATGAATTCCTCGACGTAGCCGAACAAGTGGGCGTAGGCGCCCATCTCGACGTGACTGAGCTTGATTTTTTCGGCTTGGGACAGGCAGGCGATGGCGGGGGCCGCGGACAGGGCCGAGGGCATCCAACGCTTCGCCGGGTCGAATTTTCGCGGTCCCAGGACCTCCTCGATCCGCCAATTCACCCGGTATGAGGCCTCTAAACAGTCTTGGTATGAATAATCGCTCATGGCACTCCCTCCTTAACTATCTGAAATCATTCTGATTAATTTCAGAACGATAAGTGATAAAACTCATTCTACGGATTTTAACTTCCAAGTCAACATTTTTCAGAACGATAGGTGAAAAATATTGCAAAAAAATTCTAAGTAGGCGATTTTAGGAGAAAGAGGATGAACCGAAATGGGCCGACACAAGGGCTACAATCGCGACGAAGTCCTGGAAAAGGCCATGCACCTGTTTTGGCGCAAGGGCTACGAGGGCACGCATCTCCAGGAATTGGTGGAGGTGACGGGCCTAAACCGCTTCAGCCTTTACAAAGAATTTCGCGGCAAGGACGGCCTCTACGAGGCCGCGGTGGATCACTACCTGGGCGGGCTCCGCCATTTGAGCGAGGTCCTCAACCGCGAACCCCTGGGAATGGCCAATATCCTGGAAGAAGTGCGCCTGGTGGTCTTTTCCGATTTTCCCTACGGCTGCTTCATGACCAATGCGCTCACCCAACAAGAGGTGCTCAACGAGAGAATCCGCAAACGCGTGCGGGACTTCGTCGCCGCCTCCGAGCAAATGGTCCTGAAAAATCTGGAGGCCGCGCGCCTCCGCGGCGAGCTCCCCCCCGATTGCGATATTGCGGGCCTCGCGAAATTCATCGTCACCTTCGACATCGGAATCGTCACCTTTTCCACGACGCAACCGACGCAAGAGGACAAGCGGCGCATCTACGACAATTTCCGCCTCATGTTGACCCGAGGCACCGGCGTCCAGAGCCCGGGCTCCGATGAAGGCGCCGATGCGCCGGCCGTCCTCGCCAACCGTACCCGCTAGGGCTGCCAAGAGAGTTGTAAATCCATTTTCAAAGGAATCGTCTTTTATGGAAGCGGGATTTTGGCACCAAAAGTGGAAAATAAACGAAATTGCCTTTCACGGAAGCAAAGCCAACCCCCTACTGGTGAAATATCTAGACCGTCTTTCAGTGGCGAAAGACGGTCGTGTTTTTTTACCGTTGTGCGGCAAGACGCTCGATATTCATTGGTTAATTTCTAGGGGGTATCGCGTTTCCGGAGCGGAATTGAGCCCGCTTGCCGTCGAGCAATTATTTTTGGAGTTAGGAGTTGAACCGAAAATATCCGGAGCGGGTAAAACAGATCTCTACAGCGCGAAAAACATCGACATATTTGTTGGAGATATATTTGATTTGTCTCGCAGGCTGCTCGGTGACGTGGATGCGATTTATGACCGGGCGGCTTTAGTAGCCCTTCCCGAAGAAATGCGCCGTCGATACGCAAAGCATTTAATGGAGATCACGAATCAAGCCCCGCAATTACTCATTTGTTATGAGTACGATCAAGACTTGATGGCGGGGCCTCCTTTTTCGGTCGGCAATGAAGAAATACAACGACTCTATAGAGAACATTATGAATCAACTCTCCTCGCAAGCATCGATACCCCCGGTGGATTGAAGGGAAAAGTCGCGGCAAGAGAGAAGGCGTGGCTGCTAAAGAATAAAGCAGGAAATCGAAATCTCTGAGCCGAACGCCCTCGCTACCGGGCCCTTAGGTGAGCCCATCCGTCGCTCCGCCGGCCGCCCGCGAATACTCCCGGCGCTCGGCCTCGTGCTGCTCCCGCAGCAGGCGTTCCTCGAAGCTCCCCAGCTTCGCGCGCTCCACGAACCAATAGCCGCACCCGCGGTGCAGCTCCACCTTCCCGAAGAGACCGACTTGGGGATACTCCCGGCAAAGCTTGGGACGAAAAGGGTAGACGCCGCAGGTACGGCCGTCGCGCAGGTAACCGCAGGAAAACGGAAGCAGGCGGCCCTGCGGCGGCCCGATCGGCTGGAAATTGTGGACGAGCGCGTACCAGCGCTGAAAAAAAGCGACCACCCGAGGCCGCCGCACCCACGACTCCGGCAGCTCGATGCCCAAAGTCCGGCAGCACAGGCCCGTCCGCGCGCAGGCGCCGCGCCGAACGTAGCGGGTTTTCCGATGGTAACCGAGCAAGCGCCACGCGATCCGATCGCATCCATAGATCATGGATTGGAAGACGAAGACCAAGACCCAAAGCTCGAAAACCAGCAAGAGTCCGACCCAGCGAAATGGGAAAACCGGTGGCCGTGGATCGGGTCTCCGCAACTGGGACGGCTGAATCATGCGACATTGTCGGTCCGACTCGCCGGTCTGTCGAGAGTTTATCCGGTCCTTCGACCACGGGCCGCCTAGCCGCGCGGCCGCGGCCCGTGCAAGCGCCGAATCAGCCAGGGAATCAGGAAGAGGATCCCATACGGAGAAGGAAATCCGCCCGCGGCGGTGAAGCCCTGCAGGGAGCAACCGGAGCCGGACATCGCAAAGGCGCCCGCCACGAAATTTTCTCCTTCGACCGTCCGGTCGCCGCGGTCCAAGCCGTTATCCCCAGCGGAGCCAACGGAGGGGCCGAAGCCCTGCCCCGCGTCGGGAACGGCGGGATCCGGTTCCTCATTCGCAACATCCGTCGGCGTCAATGCGGGGGCAGAAGGAGTTCCCGTGGAGGGCGCGCCCTCCGCGGGCGCGGCGGGGGTTTCGCCGCCCGGCGCCGTCGTCGTGCCTCCGGGTCCGGAGGGAGCGGCCCCCGGCGCGGAGCATTGCGGATGTCCGCAGCTGATTTCACGGGCGCATTGGCAGGAGCTCCGATTGCCGCACCACCGCGCGAAATCCTCCGCGACGACGCCGGACTGCGGGCATTCAGCCGCCGCGACATCGCCGCAGGCGGAGATAAACCGGTCGATCGCCTCCGTGCCCTCGCTGCGCAGGCATAACCTCGGCTCCTCTCGGTAAACCTCGTACGTGGTCCGAGGTTCCGCCAGGGAAACGGGTTCGGAATTATTATAGGCCATCACGGGCGGAGGCTGCGGCTCGACGGTGGGGCGACAAGAGGCTTCGATCCCCAGGTAGGCGACGCACTCATGACTGTCGCGCTCGCTGTCCTGGCCGCAGAGTTGAAAGAAATCGTCCCAGGCTTTCTTGTGCTCCGCGTTGCCCCAGTAGTTAAAGCCCTGCCGGTAGGTCACGCAGGTCTGGGGCTCCAGGTTGCCACAAAAGGATTCGTATTTATGGATGATCGCGCAGGATTCGGAGGCCGAGAAAGCGCGAACGGCCGAAGGCAGGGAAAAAACCACCAGGAAGAGCGGGACGGCAATGGCGAAGAACGAGCGGGGCAGCGACATGGAATCTCCTTAAAAAAAGAGAGTCGCC
>SZOV01000148.1 GCA_030263375.1 Deltaproteobacteria bacterium PRO3 | reverse complement strand
GGAGAAGATCCTCGAGTCCCTGGCCGCGGCCCATGGCGGCAAGTCCTTCCCCGACGATTTGACTTTGCTCAAACTTCAGATCGATTGAAGGGAACCCACGAAGATTCGCCATCTCGATCTTGCAATGATGCCGGGCGCTGGTTATCCTCGTATAATATGGCCAAGATCTTGCTAATGGACGAGCCGGCGACTCGAGTCGCCGGCCCGGCCTTAGAGGCGATGGGGCATACCTGCATCCTGGCCTCCGACGCCCGGGAGGCCGAGGCCCTGATGAAGGAGCGTCCCTTCGACGTGCTCGTCCTGGAGATCCGGGACAAGGCCGAGGGCTTCCGCTTCTTCGACCGGGCTCTGGATTTGAGGCCGGAGTGCCGCGGCGTGGCCGTTCTCGCCGATTCCTTGGAGGAATATTTTCCCGAGCTGCTGGGCCGCGACCAGCCGAGGAACTTCCTGGCGGACAACGGCGCGATTGACGTCGAGGATCTCGGCGTCACCGTCCGCAAGCTGTCGGGCGGCGACATCTTCGGGATCGAGCAGTACGGCGTGACGCCCGTCGAGACTCTGAAGCTGCGCTCCCCCGCGGAAAAGTACCCCGTGATCGAGCGGGTCCGCGACTTCTACCTGACGCGGGGCGTCGCCCCGCGCATCGTCCGTAACGTCGAGCTGATCCTCAACGAGCTGCTGATGAACGCCATGTTCGACGCCCCCGTCGACGCGAGCGGGGCCCGTCACTACAACCAGCGGGACCGCTCCGACAACTTCGCGCTGGGCGAGGCCGAGCGCCCCACCTTGGCCTACGGCATCGGCGAATCCCACCTGGCCCTCTCGGTCTCCGACCCCTTCGGGACCATGAGCCAGGAGATCTTTTTCGCCTGCATCCACCGCTGCTTCACCGAGAGATCGGTCCTGGAAGGGGCGGGGAAGGGCGCGGGCATGGGTTTGTTTCTCGTCTTCAAATCCCTCGACCGCATGGTCATCAACGTGGCGCCGCGGCGCCGCACCGAGATGATCGCCTTGATCGACCATCGCGCCTCCTTGGGCGAATTGAAGCGACGACGGCATTCTTTCCACTATTTTCGTAGCGACGACCATCTTGGCGGAGCGGAAAGGCGGATCTCATGAGCCAAAAACTGAAAATCGACCGAAGCGAGGAGCCCGGGACCACCCGGCTCGTCTTGAAGGGGATCATCGACGAGGACGCGGACTTCGACGTCGCCTTCGCCGACGTCAAGCCGACGGTGGTGGTGAACCTCGAAGGCATCGAGATGATCAATTCCTGCGGCGTCCGGGAATGGGTTCACGCCATCCAGGCCTTCCCGAAAACCGCGCGCGTCGTCTACGAGAAATTGGCCCCGCGCATCGTCGAACAGGTCAACTACGTCGCCAACTTCCTGGGCCACGGCAAGGTGACGTCCTTTTACGCGCCCTATTTTTGCCCGAAGTGCAAGAAAGAGGCGAATGTCCTGCTCAGCGTCGAGGCCATGGCCCGCGCCTCCAGCGCCAAGGCCCCGACGGAAAAATGCCCCGCTTGCAAGGGGACGATGGAATTCGACGACATCGAGGAAGAATATTTCTCTTTTCTGGAGAACGTCGCCTCTTGAGATTCACGGTTTAGGTCAGCAGGGATGCGTTGAGCCGGTCGAATTCGGCCGGCACGCAGGTCTCGGCCAAATCCACGACCTTCGGGATGGCCTTCACGTCGAGGAAACTCACGTTCGACAGGTTGACGTTCACTTCCCAGAGCTCGACGTTCGGGTCGCGCACGAGCAGCCGTTTTTGGTCCGCGATGCGCGCCCGCCGGATCAGGTCGGTCAGGTGGACCGTCATGCGCAGGTGTTGCAGCGCGGGTATCTTGCGGATCAGCCATCCGTCGAAGAAATCGATGGTGGAGAGGTCCGTGCCCAGGTCGACCGCGATGACCAGCAGCCGTTTTTTCTTCTCCAAACCGACTTCCCGATCCTGCAGCCATTTTTTGTAGATGGAAACCGTGGGGATCTCCTCGCCGGCGCCGCCGTCCGTGTAGGTGCGCTTTCCTCCGGCGTCGGCGATGACCTTCGGTGTGAAAATGACCGGAATGGCGCTGGAGGCGATGATCGCGTCCATCGGGTCGGTGGGGAAGATGAAATCGCGGTAGAGGCCCTCGGGGATGGGCGTGTGCGTGAGCACGTCGGTGCGATTCTTCTCCAGGTTGTAGGCTAGGCAATACCAAGGGTATTTTTGTTTTCCGGTCTCCAGGGTCTTGCCCATCAGGGCCTGCAGCGACTCGTTGATATTGTGAAAGCCCTTCAAGACCGGCCCCCCGTTGCTCTTGGTCACGGCCTCCTTCAAAATGTTTTTGGCGATCGAGAAGGCCGAGGGAACCAGTTGCAAGTGGTGGGTTTTGAAAAAATCGTCGGCTTGCTGAACGATTTGGTCGGCCTTCAGGCCCATCGCGAAGAATAGGCCGACGATGGCGCCCCCGCTGGAGCCCCAGACCTCCGAGATATGCCGCTCGGCCCCGATTTTTTCCAAAAAGCGCAGCACCGAGATGTGCGCGAACATGCGGATACCGCCGCTCCCCATCGAGACCACCACCTTGGTGTCTTTCTGGGAGAGGCTGCGGATCAGACGGGAATAGCGGCGTGAAAAAGCACTGGCAGTCGCCGGCGCCGTCTTCTTTTTCACAATTGTATTGATCTTCCCCACACCGAACCTGTACAATTTTAACCTAGGGGTTAAATAAAGACAAGATGGAATGGAAATCGAATCGCCGCGTCCTGATCATCGCGGGGCCCAAGCCGATCTCGGCCGAGAGCTTGGCGCCGCATGAAGGCCTGGCGGCCAAAAACCTAAATGCGGCCTTCCACCATATTTCGAGCTCCCGGCCCGATTTGGTGATCTATTTTGCCAAGGGGAAGGACGACAACCTGGAGGAGCATGTCCTGACTTGGCTGATCGAGGGCTTTCACGGGAAATTCCTGCTCTTCGACACCATGAATCGGGTCAAGGACTCGGCCGTCCTGCTGCAGAGCCAGGTGATCGACGATTATTTCAGCGGGCCGGTGGGCACCGAGCGTTTCTTGACGATCATCAAGAACCGGCTTTCCCATGAGAGCCACTTCGCCCCGCCCCGGGCGATGACGACCTTCGACCTGTTCCGCAACCTCTTCGAGCGGGGCCTGGACGCCATCTTCTTCTTCAACGAGGAGCTGACCCATTGCGTGGCGGCCAACATCCGCGCCGAGCAGGTCACGGGATTGAGCCTCGACGAGCTTCGGCACTCGAGCCTCCGCGATCTCTGCGTGGAGGGGGAATACGAGGACACCCTCCGCACCATACGGAGGGCCGGGCGCCATTACTACGACTCCCGCGGCACCACCGTTTTGAAGGGCGCGGGGGGGCGGCAGATCCAGGCCGCTTTCAGTTGCGGCGTCTTCGGCTTCGGCCGGAGAAATTTCGTCAAGCTCGAGGTGCAGAGCCTGCCCACCGCCTTGGGCAAGGCATCGCCCGTCCTCAAGGGCAAGGGCGCCGCCGAGCGGGCCTCGCATCCGGTGCTGCATTCCCCGGGCTGATCTTCCCCAAAAAACGCCCTACTCCTCCGCCGGGGCTTCGTGTTAGCCAGGCGCGATGCAGCCCTTCGTCCCCCAGCGCCTCCTGATCGAAGCGGCCGTCGCCGAGGCCCCCGTGACGCTCCGGATCCGAGCCGCCTTCCCGGCGGTGCCGGCGGAGATCCTCCCCGACATCCGGGATTGGAAGGAGCCAGGGCCGATCACGCCCGCCAAGCGCATCCTCGCCGTGGCCGAGCACCGGGGCGAGGCCCTGAAGCCCTTTCCCAAGATCAAGCACGCGATCAATCTGGGCGACTACGTCTTCAATCCCGTCTCCAACTGCCACCTCGAGTGCAGCTACTGCATCCTGCAGAGCTACCTGCAAAACAACCCCGTCTTGACGGTCTTCGCCAACACGGGGCGTTTCCTGGACGCGATCCGAGCCCTGGCCGCCGCGCAGCCGGGGCGGGGGCTGCGCCTGGGCACGGGCGAGCTCTCCGATTCCCTGGCCCTCGACGACGTCACGGGTTTCAGCGGGGAATGGATCCCCTTTTTCGCCGGCCAGCCGGACCTGTTTCTGGAATTGAAAACGAAGTCCGACCGCATCGACCAGCCGCTCAAGCTCGACGGGCGCGGGCACACCGTCCTTTCCTGGTCCCTGGCCCCGGAGGAGATCGCTCGGCGGGAGGAGCTGAAGTGCGCCTCGACGGCCAGGCGCCTGGACTGCGCCCGCCGCGCGCAGGCGGCCGGTTACCCGGTGGGCCTGCACCTCGACCCCCTGATCTGTCACAAGGGTTGGGAAAAAAATTACGACGCGCTTTTGGAGGCGATCGCCGCCGCCCTCGACCCGCGCCGCGTCGCCTGGGTCAGCATCGGCAGCCTGCGTTACGACAAGGCCTTGAAAGAGATCGCCACGGAGCGCTTTCCCCAGACCAAGATCTTCGCCGAGGACTTCGTCCCCGCGCCGGACGGCAAGCTGCGCTACTTCAAGACCTTGAGGCGCGAGATGTACCGTCGGGTCTGGCGGCGCCTCGGCGAGTGGAGCGAGGCGGTCCCGCGCTATCTCTGCATGGAGCCGCCATGGATGTGGGAGGAAGTCACGGGGCGGGCCGCGCCGCCACCCGAGGCGGTGGAGGCGCGTCTCTTGGCCCGGCTCAGAGAGTTGGCCGCCGCATGAGGGAGTTTCGCCGCGACATCCCGATGCCCGCGCCCGGCCGCCTAGCCGCCTTGGCGGCCGCCGCAGCCCCGGCCTGCTGGCTGGACAGTGCCCTGCCCGGGCACCCGCGGGCGCGACACTCGCTCTTGGCTCTGCGCCCGCTGCGGGTCTTCCAGGCCGAGGCCGCGGAGCTGGAGCCGCGCCTGCGCCAGTGGGACGCCTGGCTCCGGTCCTGGAGCGGCCGGATCGAATCCGAGGCCTTCTTCTCCGGCGGCCTGGTCGGTTACCTGAGCTACCCGGAGGGCCGTTTTTCCGCGCCTCTGCCGGCGGCGCAGTTCTTTCTCTTCGACAGCGGGATCCGCATCGACGCGGTTCGGGGAAGCGCCGAGGTCTTTTCGCTCGGCCTTCGCGAGCACTTGAGCGGCGCGGACCCTGCCCTGGCCGAGGCCCGCTGCCTCGAGCTCGAAGGCCTCGTGCGGTCCGCGCCGGAGGCCGTCGCCCGCGCGCCGCGACTAACCTCGCTTTGCGCGGAGCTGTCGCGGGAGTCCTACCTCTCGAAGGTCAAAGACATCCGCGAGCGCATCCTGCGCGGCGATTGCTATCAGGTCAATTTTTCCCAGCGCTTCGTCGCGACGGGCGATTGGAATCCGGCCGAGCTCTACCTGCGCCTGCGCTCGGCCTCGCCCGCACCCCAGATGGCCTTCCTCAATCTGGGGCACGGCCAAATTCTCTCGGCCTCGCCCGAGACCCTGCTCGAGGTCGAGGGGCGCCGCGCGTGTTCCCTGCCGATCAAGGGGACGCGGCCGCGCGGCGCGGATCC
>SZOV01000147.1 GCA_030263375.1 Deltaproteobacteria bacterium PRO3 | reverse complement strand
GCTGCTTCACATAATCTATGGTGTCCTGAAGAATAATAAACCTTTTGACCCATTGCTTGCTTTTGCAGCTTGACTAGCAAGACGGTATCTCAGGCCGGGAGACCGGTTGCGGGAGTCGCTTGGGGCGGAACCAGGAGGATCCCGACCGATGGAAGGCGTCCAGCAGATGCATCGGGCTTTTCCTACAAGTCCTTACCCTATTGCCAGCGGGAGCAAGAATCGGACCCGTCTCTATAAGAATTTGGAATCATTAATATTTTTTTACTGATTCGGTTCCGGCCCCGCCGTGTCTTAAGTTCGGTATCACTTTGTTACCGATATTTCCCTGTAGGACGGAAGCGGACTCGATCGCGGGAGATCTTCCTACGGAGAAAGCAGCCGCCGGCCAATTTCAGATTCGGCACCGTGGGTTACCATCGGCGGAAGAGAAGAATCGAGAAGGAAAGGAGCAGCCCATGCTCAGAATTTTTTTGGCGGACGATTCCGAGCTGATACGGTCCCGCTTGCGAAGGATGCTCTCCGAGGTGCCGAGAGTGCGCTTGGTCGGAGAGGCCGCCACGGCGCAGGAAGCCCGGGAGAAAATTCCCGAGGCGCGACCGGATGTGGTGATCTTAGATTTTCACATGCCTGGCGGCAGCTGTCTCGAAGTGCTCCACTATGTCAAGAGTTTCCATCCCGAGATCCTGGCGGTCATCTTGACCAACGATCCCTCGCCCCAATCGCGCCGGGCGGGATTGGAGGCGCGGGCCGACCGTTTCTTCGACAAGAGCCTCGAATTCGAGAAAATCGCCGAACTGCTTCGGGAGGTCTCGGAAGCTCAGCCCCTGTAAATGCGCCTCGAGAAGAAGGCCAGGGCAAGCAGCGTCCAGCCCGCGATTCCGGAGGCAGAAGCGGCCTTGGCTGCGAGGATTCCGCAGCCCCCGCCGCCGATCTGCGGCCCCAGCCCTGCGCCATTGAGGACGATGGTCTGCGGGCTGTCCGCCGCGTCGTCGGTGAGGACGATCGTCGAGGTCAGCGGGCCCTCGATCGCGGGTAGGAAGGTCGCCTCGATCGTGCAGGACTCGCCCGGCATAACGGTCTCGTCGCCGCAGCCGTCCACCATCGCGAAGCTGTGCGGGTCGGTCCCCGCCAGGACGATGCTGCTGAAAGTCAGGGGGGCGTTGCCGGTGTTGGTCAAGGTCACCGTCTGCGCGGCGCTGGATTGGCCCACCACGACCGAACCGAACTCGAGGTTGTTCGCCGAGAGGCTCGCCTCCGCGCTGCCCGGGACGACCCCGACGCCGCTCAGGTCCAGGACCGGCTCGTTGGTGGCGGTGGAATCGAAGGTCACCTGCGCGCTTAGCGGGCCGGCCGCTCCCGGCGTCCAAACCGTGGTCAGGGTGCAGAACTGCCCAGGGTTGAGGGCGAGGGGGAGTCCGGTCGTGCAGTCGCCGCTCAGGGCGAATTCGGGGTTGGAGGAAGTCACCGCGTTGAGCGTGACGGCTGTGTCGCCGCTGCTGATCACCACCACGTCAACCGGCGTCGAGGCGACTCCGACCTGTTGGTTGCCGAAGTCGACCGCCTGCTTGCTCAGGCTCAGGGCGGGGTTGGGCGCGGCAACGCCGGTGCCGGAGAGGGCGACCTCCTGTGGGCTGTCCGGCGCGTCGTCGGTCAGCGTGACGGTGCCGGAAAAATCGGCGATCGCGGTCGGCGTGAAATCGACCGCGAAGTCGCAGGTGCCCAGGGGCGGGATCGGCGCCGCGGTGCAGTCTTCGCTCACCAGGCTGAAGACCGCGTCCCCGGAGAGGGAGATATCGCTGACGCTCAGGTTCCCGGTGCCGATATTGGTTACGGTCACCGTGTTAGGCGCGCTGCTGCTGCCGACCGGCTGGTCGCCGAATTGCACGTTGTTGTCCGAGAGCTTCACCTCGGGCAGGACGCCCTGGCCGATCAGCGAGCCGAAGTTGAGGATCTGCCGACTGGTGTCGATGACGACCAAGTGGGAGTGGAAGAAGCCCTCGCGGTTGGGGCTGAAATCGGAATCGATCCCGCAGCTTTCGTTATTGAAGAGCAGCCTCCCCTCACAGCGGTCGTCGGTGATCGAGAAGCGAAAGGGATTGCTGAGCAGCGACCCGAAGACGAAGACCGGCAGGGAAAAGGAGGCCTCCTTGGTGACGGTCACCGTTGCGGGAGCGGAGGTGTCGCCGACCCGGGTGTCGGGAAAGAACAAGGGATTGGGGTCAAGACGGACGGTGCCGAGGATGGTGGCCCCGGCGGGAGAGGCGGTGAAAAACAATAGGGTTAACAGCCACAGCGCGCGGAAAGAAGTCGGTTTCATATTTTCCCTTCTTTTCCTGAACCCGGAGCAATGCTATTCGGCAGGCATGATAAGCGATCCGCGTCCGGTGTCCACGATTTTTCGCGGGCCCGGCTCTTTGCCCTATTTCGACCTCCTCCTCGAGCGCCTCGACCGTGGCCATCCCGACCTCGACCTGGCCTTCGGTCGCCACGTCCACTGGGGCTATTGGGCGGACCCCCGCAGGGCCGACCTGAGCGCGCGGGACTTCGCCGCGGCGGCGGAGGCGCTTTCGCAGCGGGTGTGGCGGGCCGCCTTGCTGAAGGACGGAATGAGCGTCCTCGACGCGGGCTGCGGCTTCGGCGGGACGATCGCCAGCCTCAACGAAAACTTCCAAGGCATGGAGCTGGTCGGCCTCAATATCGACCGGCGCCAGCTCGAGCGCGCCCGCGGCAAGCTCGTCCCGCGGGCGGGAAACCGCATTCAGCTGGAGGAGGGCGACGCCTGCGCGATGCCCTTCCCCGACGCCGCCTTCGACGCCGTCCTCGCGGTGGAGTGCATCTTTCACTTTCCGAGTCGCGAGGCCTTCTTTCGCGAGGCCCGTCGGGTGCTCAAGCCCGGCGGGATCCTGGCCCTCTCCGATTTCGTCCCGAAGGGTTACTTTCGGCCGTTCAGCGCCTCGCGGTTTGCGCGACGGATGCTCGCGCCCCTCTTCGGCACCTGCCGGATGGACCACACGTTGAAAGACTACCGGCGCCTCGGCCGCGAGACGGGCTTCGTCTCGCTTTGGGAGGAGGACATCGCCCGCAACACCGTCCCCACCTATCCCTTCCTGCGAAGGATCCAGCGGGATTTGACGGGAGCGGAGTCGTGGAACAAGCTCGGGAGCTATGCCGCCCAGTGGGTGAGCCGTTTCAATTGGTTGCGCTACATGATTTTGGCCTTCCATAAATTGGATTGAATCCGCCCGGCCTTTGCCCTAGATCATGGGCATGAGAAAAATCCGCTTTCACTTCACCGTCTTCAGTCTCGCCTGCCTTTCCCTCGGTCTCGCCGCCTCCGCCGGCGCCGCCAAAAAGGCGGCGAAGCCCCCCGAGCCCCAAGCGGCCGCCTCGGCGGAACAGGTGAAGCCGTTGCAGACCGGCGACACAGCCCCGGACGTCACGCTCACCAACGCCGACGGCCTGACCTTTCCCTTGAAGAAGCTGCTCAAGAACCAACCGACCGTCCTCATCTTCTATCGCGGCGGTTGGTGCGTCTACTGCAACACCCAGCTGGGCCAATTGAAGCAGATCGAGACGCCCCTGCAGAAACTCGGCTATCAGATCGTCGCGGTCAGCCCCGACGGCGTCGACAAGATCCGCGAGAGCCTCAAGAAGCACGACCTGACCTATATGCTGGTCTCGGATTCCGACGCCGCGGCCGCCAAGGCCTTCGGCCTGGCCTACCAGGTCGACGACGCGACCTACCGGAAGATGAAGAAGGACTACGGCATCGACCTCGAGGCCCATTCCGGCAAGGGCCACCACATCCTGCCGGTGCCCGCGGCCTACGTCCTGGATAAGCAAGGCAAGATCCTTTATAGTTATTACAACCCGGATTACAAAGTCCGCGTTGACCCGCAGGCCCTGCTCAAGGCCGCGGAAGCTGCCGTCGCGGCCCGGCCCGCGAAATAGGGGGACCCATGACGAACTTTCAAAAGATCCTCGTCAACGGCAAGGAAGTCGATCCCGCCAACCTGCAAGCCCTACCCGAGGCGGTGCAACAGGTCCTGGCCGACAAAAACAAAAACGGGGTCCCCGATTTTATCGAGGGGATCATGGACCACCCCTTCGTCAAGAAGGCCCTCGAAAAGGGCGGCTACACGAGTTTCAACCAACTCCCTCCCGAGATGAAGGACAAGCTGCAGGGCCTCATGCAAAAGCTCGGCGGCGTCGGAAGCTCCCAGGCCCCGCAAGTCGAGGTCGGACAGGTCCAGGTGCACCAGACCTCGTTCGGCGCCGGCGGCGCGCCGGCCTTTTCGGCCCGCGCCGACGATTGGAAGCAGGGCTACAGCATGGAGCAGCCGGGCCACATCTCGATGAAGACGCTCTTTTTCGCCGTGGCCGCGATCCTGGGGCTGCTGGTCTTCGCCTTCGCCGCTTGGATGTTCTTCGCCGGGCGGTGATTCCGCGCCTGGAGTCGCAGGTCTTTTTGCCTTAAAATAATAGCATGAAGCGAGCGTTTGTCTTCCTGGCCGTCCTTTCGCTGGGGCTCGGTCTTCAGGCCTCGCCCGCCTGGGCGCCGCCGATCGGCCTTTCCGGCAATCCCTACCCGCCGCCTTCCTCCGGCGGCCGGCCCGCCGTGAACCGCGTGATTCCGCAAAATCGGACCCCGCCCTTCATGTACGATCCGCACTACGACCTCTACGATTGGAAGATCCAAGACCACCCCGACGACCCCTGCTATTACGACGAGGCCTACGGGCAGTGGGTGGGCAATTGCTCGATGTACCTCACCGCGCCGGGCTACTCGATCACGGTGCCGAACCGCCTCAACCGTTGAAGATCCGACCTTCCTCTGCTAGTCGCTTGTCCATGAAAGCCAAGCCCCCCGTTTTGGAAATCCGCGATCTCTTCATCCGCCGCGACGCGCCCATCCTGCAAGGGGTCTCCTGGCGGGTCGAGGCGGGGCGCCACTGCGCGATCCTCGGCCCCAACGGATCGGGGAAGACCTCGCTCTTGGCGGCCCTCACCGCCTACCTGACGCCCAGTTCCGGCGAGATCCGCCTCTTCGGCAAACGCTACGGCGAGCACGATTGGCGCGAGTTGCGCAAGTCCGTCGGACTGGTAGGCTCCGCCTTGCGCGCGATGCTGCGCTTCGAGGAGCCGGCCCTGCACGCAGTCCTGAGTGGCAAGGAGGCCATGGTCAATTTTTGGGGAGAGAGCACAGACGAGGAGCGAAAGCGGGCGCGTGTTTTGCTCAAGCAGGTCGGTTGCGGCGGCTTGGAAGAACGGGCCTGGGGCCTGCTTTCGCAGGGCGAGCAGCAGCGGGTCTTGATCGCACGCGCGTTCATGGCGCGGCCGAAGCTGTTGATCCTGGACGAGCCCTGCGCCGGCCTCGACATGGCGGCCCGCGAGCATTTTTTGGCCTTCCTGGAGGCTTGGGGCCGGAAGGTCGGCGCCCCGACCCTCGTCTTGGTCACGCATCACGTCGAGGAGATCACGCCGATGTTCCGCGAGGTCCTGATCCTGAAAG
>SZOV01000146.1 GCA_030263375.1 Deltaproteobacteria bacterium PRO3 | reverse complement strand
CAAAGAAATTCCGGCCAGGCTACCCCTTCAACAGCTCAGTATCTTCAGTTTCCGGCTCGGCAGGCGCTGCCAGAGGCGGCAGTTCGGTCAGCGAGTTCAACCCGAAGTGCTGTAAAAATTCGGGCGTGGTCGAATACAGGATCGGGCGGCCTGGTCCATCCGTCCTGCCCGACTCGAGGATCAATCCCTTGCTCAATAGACTTTTGAGCATCGCATCGCTGTTCACGCCGCGAATCGAATCCACCTGCGGGCGAGTCACCGGCTGTTGGTAGGCGATGATGGCGAGCGTTTCCAACGCCGCCCGGCTGAGGTGAGTGATCGCTTCGAGGCCCAAAAATATTTCCACCAGCCCCGCCAATTGGGGAGCGGTGGTCAATTGCACGCGCCCGGCATGCCGCTGAAGCCGCAATCCGCGCGAGTGAAGCGAATCTTCCAGTTCCTTCAACCCGCGTTCCACCACCGACGCAGCGACATCGAGCGCCTGCGATAACTGCTGAACCGGCACAGGCTCGGCGGAGACGAACAACATCGCCTCGATCTTTGCCGCCAGACTCATCTCTTCGTTGGAGATTGATTGCGATTCGCCCATGCTATAATTGCTCCGCTGTAAAATTGACCGTAATGATGATCATGAAAACAAAAAACCATTTCCATCTTTTTATTTTTTTACTTGCCGCGATGTCGCTGTCCTGTTCCATTTTCGTCGGCGGGCCCGAATATCCCGCTCAAACAGTGCCATCGTCGCCCACTGACGCCCAAGCCCTGCAGGATATGATCCAGCAGGCGATGCTCACAGGCGCTGAAACGGGCGTTATCACCCTGCAAATTTCCGAAAGCCAGCTCACGGGATTCATCGCGCAAAAGCTTTCCCAACAGACCGACCCGCCCTTCACCGATCCGCAAATCTACCTGCGCAACGGTCAGATGCAGATGTACGGCAAAATCACACAGGGTTGGTTCAGCGCCAATATGCTGATCGTCATGAACGTGGCGATCGACCCGGTCACCGGGCAGCCAACGATCGAGATCGCATCCGCTGATTTTGGTCCCTTTCCCGCGCCGGAAGGACTCAAGTCTGCGATCAGCGCGGTCATCGGCGAAACTTTTACCGGTTCGTTCGGTCCCGTTGCAAGCGGTTTTCGGTTGGAGGCCATCACGATTGCAGACGGTTTCATGACAGTCACGGGAAGAATCAAATAGCGGCTGGATTATACCCGACATGCCCCGCCCACCCCTTTCGCTTCGGCTCAAGACTCCATTCGGCTTGAGTCTGCTTATTTTTATTGCCGCTTCGCTGATCGCTTCCTGCCGCTCCCCGCAATTGAACAGCGACATCACCATACGCATCATCGCGGATGGACAGGAAAAAGAGGCAACGGTTCCCTCCGGTTTGACAGTATCACTTGCGCTGGAGGAAGCCGGCGTCCCGGTTGGCGCGCTCGATAAAACCGACCCCCCCCTTTATACCGTCCTCAACGACGGCGATATTGTCAAATTGATCCGGGTGGAGGAAATTTTCGAGACCGAGGAAGTGGTCATTCCATTCGAGCGGCAGATCGTCCGCAATGAAACCCTGCCCGAAGGCGAAACGCGCCTGGTTCAGGCAGGCGAAAATGGTCTGGAAGAAGTCACGTACCGAACGATCCTCGAAGACAAGGTCGAGGTCAGCAGGACAATCGTCAAGTCCGTTCTCGTGGCAGAGGCTTTGCCCGAGATCGTGATGGTCGGCTCCCAGGCATCCTTTGTGCCGTTGAACATTCCCGGCACACTCGCCTATCTTGCCGGCGGCAACGCGTGGATCATGGAAGGCTCGACAGCCAACCGCCG
Organism: Deltaproteobacteria bacterium PRO3; assembly: GCA_030263375.1. Classification (NCBI taxonomy): domain Bacteria; class Deltaproteobacteria; species Deltaproteobacteria bacterium PRO3. The sequence goes on along the minus strand of SZOV01000146.1, from coordinate 3,692 downwards.
CGCGATCGTCAGCACGGGCGACCTTGACGGGCGCATTTTTACATTATCGCCCAACGGCGAATATCTCGTCTTTTACGCGCATTCTTCCCGAATGTTGCCCGCGGGGGCCAACGATCGATCGTTGACACACGGACGATCGGGTCCTGGATCCGCCGGGGGGATCAGCACGGAAAAAGCCTGCGGGCGGCAGCCAGCAAGCGTTCATCCTCAAACGGCTTGGCCATCAACTGGATACCGAACGGCATGCCATTGGAGTGCTGGCCAGCCGGGATGGAAAGGGCCGGGATTCCGGCCAGGTTGGCCTGCACGGTGAAAATGTCCTGGAGGTACATGGTCACCGGGTCGCTGATCTGCCCCTTGAGGAAGGCGGTGGACGGACAGGTGGGGGTAAGCAGCAGGTCCAGCCCGGCCAAGGTTTCCAAGGTGTTGTCCCGGATGATGCGCCGCACCTTCATCCCTTGGCCATAGTAGGCATCGTAGTAACCGGCACTGAGCACGAAGGTGCCCAGCAGGATGCGCCGTTGCACCTCCGGGCCGAAACCTTCCGAGCGGCTCCGGCGGTAGGTATCCTCCACACCTTGTGCCTCCTTGGCACGGTGACCGTAGCGAATGCCGTCAAAGCGGGCCAGGTTGCTGCTGGCCTCGGCGGGGGCCAGAATATAATAGGTCGGCACCGCATACTCGGTGTGCGGCAGCGAGACCTCGTGGATCTCGGCGCCCAGCTCGCGGTAGGTCTGGAGGGCCTGCTTCAGCGCGGCGTCGATCTCGGGGTCGGTGCCGGCGATGAAGTATTCTTTGGGGACGCCGATCTTGAGCCCCTTGCAATCCTTCTTCAGGGACTGTGTGTAGTCGGGCACCGGCGCGTCGAAGGAGGTCGAGTCGCGCGGGTCGTGGCCGGCGATCGCGTTGAGGACGATCGCGCAGTCGCGGACGTCCTTCGTCATGGGTCCGACTTGGTCGAGGGAAGAGGCGAAGGCGATGACGCCGAAGCGGCTGACGCGCCCGTAGGTGGGCTTGAGCCCCACGATGCCGGTCAGGGCGGCGGGCTGGCGGATCGAACCGCCGGTGTCGGTGCCCAGGGTGCCGTAGCAAAGGCCCGCGGCCACCGCGGCCGCCGAGCCGCCGCTGCTGCCGCCCGGCGTGCGGGTCAGGTCCCAGGGATTTTTGGTCTTCTTGAAGGCCGAGGTCTCGGTCGAGGAGCCCATCGCGAACTCGTCCATGTTGAGCTTGCCGGTCAAGGCGATGCCCTGGTCGAGCAGCCTCTGCGCCGAGGTCGCGGTGTAGGGCGGGATGAAATTATGCAGGATCTTCGAGGCGCAGGTGGTCTTGATGCCCCGTGTGAGGAAGATGTCCTTCAAGGCGAAGGGAATCCCCGCGAGCGGCGCCAGGGTTTCGCCTTGGCTCAGTTTTTGGTCGGTCGCCTTGGCCTGGGCGAGGGCGGTCTCGGGGGTGACGGTCAAATAGGACTCGACCTTGGGATCGACGGCCTCGATGCGCTTTAAGGTGGCCTGGGTCAGCTCGAGGGAGGAGACCTCCTTCTTGCGCAGCTTTTCGGCCGCCTCGGCCAGCGTGAGGTGGTGGAGTTCCATTAGATTACCTTCGGGACGCGGAAGAAGTGCTCTTCGTGGTCGGGCGAGATCTCGAGGACTTGCTCGATCACCGTGCTGACCTTCACCGCGTCGTCGCGCAGGGGATTGGGCACCTCGACCGCATGGGTGGTGGCCTCGATGTCCCGAGTGTCGAGTTCGTTGAGCTTCTCGATGTGGCCCAGGATGTTGTTGAGCTGGCCGGTGTATTTTTCGAGGTCGCTCTCGGAGAGCTGAAGCCGGGCGAGCTTGGCGATTTTTTCGACCGTTTCGCGGGTGATCATGATTTCCTTAAAACTTGAAGAGGCCCAGGACGCTGCCGATGAAGCCGCTCTCTTTGCCGACGATCTGCTCGATCTCGCCCGCGTCCAGAAAGATGCCGCCGCAGTTGGGGCACTTTTCGATGGTGACGCCCTTGAAGACGACGGGGTGCATCTCGAAGCCGCAGCGGGCGCAGTGGTTGTAATGCAGTTTTTTGAGGTTTTCGAGCTCGGCGGCCTGCATTTGGGCCTTGAGCTTTTCGGCCAATTCCTTGCGCTTTTCGATCTCTTGGCGCGCGAAGTACTCTTCTTCTTCGTGGGAGGGTTTGACGGTCGAGGACATCGGTGAACTCCTTCTGTGTGTCACTCCTACTGTAAGTTTTATCGCCGCTTCAAGCAAGAAATGCCAATTTTCCTTGGAGAAATCATGAGCCTTCCCTAGGATGGCGAGGGTGGAAATCCTGCTTTCGATCTACGTCGGCCTCTTCGGCCTCGCCCTGGGCTCCTTTTTGGGCCTGGCGGCCGAGCGCCTGCCGGCGGGCGAATCGGTGGTGCGGCCCCGCTCGCGCTGCCGCGCATGCGACCGGCAGCTCGCCTGGTACGAAAACGTCCCGGTCTTCAGCCATCTCTTCCTGCGCGGGCGCTGCCGGTCCTGCGGGGCGAGGATCCCGCCGCACCACCTGCTGCTCGAGGCCGCCACCGCCGCCCTGACGGTCTACGCATTTCATCAGATCCAGCCTTGGCCAAGGTTCTTGCTTTATCTCATCCTCTTTATCGCGCCGGTCTTGCTGTTGATCGTCATCGACTTCCGCCACCTGCTCTTGCCCGACGCGATCACCTTGCCGGGCATCGCGGCCGGTTTCCTCCTACATTGGCTCGACGGGAGGTATTTTTCTCCGGTCCCTCTCGCCAGCCATTGGATTTTATTGTGGGAAAGCCTGCTCGGCGCCCTCGCCGGCGCGCTTACCTTGCTGCTCTTGGCGCTCGCCTATCAAAGGCTGCGCAAGCGCGAGGGGCTGGGCGGCGGCGACGTGAAATTCGCCGCGATGCTGGGGGCCCTGTTCGGTTGGCAGGCGATCTTTTTCATCTTCCTCCTCGCCTCGGTGCTGGGCATCGTCTTCGGCGTTCTCTTGATGCTCTTCCGGGGACAATCCAAAGAGGCGCCCTTGCCCTTCGGCAGCGCCTTGGGCCTCGTTTCCCTCCTCTTTCTTTTCCATGGTGAGCGCCTGATCCGGGGTTACCTCCAATTCATGCGATATTTAGTATAATTATATATAAATTAATTATATTTTAATTAATTGCATATTAACTCAATAAAATTTTTCGAAATTGAATTAGAAAATCTTGAAGATTGCATCATTTTCTTCTAACGTCGCATCAGTATCCGATCGGAAGAAAGACCATCGGGGCGCATCACCAAAAGACCATTGCTGGAAGACGGGAACCCTTATGGCGGAAGCGGCCAAGCCTAAGAAAGACACCAGGCTCGTGAAAAACAACGTGCAGAAGATTCGCGAAGAGCAGCTCATGAGCAAGGCCGAGTTGGCCCGCAAGGCGGGCCTGTCCGCCCTCACCATCGACCGCGTCGAAGGCGGGATGAGCTGCCGCATGGATACGATGCGCAAGATCATTCTAGCTTTGGGCTTCAAACTCTCGGAAAAAGAAAAAGTTTTTCCCGAAGATTGATATTGATGGGATTCGTCGGATTTCGCTAGAACCCCCTGATCGGCCGTGGGGGTTTTTTCGTTTATAAAGCCCGGCGAAGGAAATTTCACTTATGCAGTCCCTGACCAAACTTCGATACCTCACCTCCGGCGAATCCCACGGCCCGGGGCTCTACACCGTC
>SZOV01000145.1 GCA_030263375.1 Deltaproteobacteria bacterium PRO3 | reverse complement strand
AGGATTTCGAAGGCATCAAGGCGGAGTTTCGCCAAGCTTTGCGGACCCTCGACACCAGCGCAAACCTGGCCCCGTCGATCCGACTCAACGTCGGCCGCGTGGAGGAGAGGAACCTGCAAGAGTTGGCGGACATCCTCGGCGAGCAGCCCCTGCCCGATGGGCGCAAGATCACCGTCTTTTGGATGGAGCGGGGCGGCGGGCATGTGAGCTTCCAGCGGCAGGGCGAGATGGTCCGCGCCGAGTGGAAGGCTTTTCAAGCGCCGAGCCAGGCCTTTTGGCTGGCGCCGACGGAATCTCGCCTGGGGAATTTACAGGTGTACCGAGCCGAGTCCCTGACCGTCTATTCCTACGAAAGCCCCCGCAACTACGAAGTGCTGGTGGAAAGGGAGTTGCAAAGCCTCCACGCCAGGCTGGGATACCCCGGAAGCTTCGAGGCGCTGGACACGCGCAACGAGGGCGGCGCACGCCGGGGCGAGATTCTCGCCAAGCTGGGACTACATTGGTTGCGCGAGAACGGAAGCAGCCACAAAACCCTGAGTCCCAATGCCTATGCCGATTTCCTCGAGATCCACCGAATCCTGGAGCGCGCCCACGCGCTGCTGGACCTGGGCCTGCCAAGGCGTTTTATGGAGCGCCTCGGACCCATGAAATTGCGCAGCTACCGGGAGGTCGTCGAGGGGATCAACAAGGGTCGCGCCACAGCCGGGCAGAGCCTGCTGCTCCCCTTGGAGGAATTCGCCCCCGACCTCCCGGGCGACTACACCCTGCCGATCTCCGACGTGCTGCGCTGGGCCTTCGCGGACCAGCTCTTCAAGGACCGCGGCGGCAGCCGCATCCCGCTCGAGAACAATGCCCTGCGCCGCGACCCGCAGCGCCTCGGCCACATCTTCCGCGAGACCCTGCGCTCCCGGGCCTTGCCGCTCTTGGCCGCGATCAAGCTCGCCCGCAACGCCGGGGCCGGCGAGACCCTGGAGACCCTGATGGCCCCAGGGCGACGCGACCTGAGCACTTATCACGAAAAGATGCGGCAGGACCTGGCCTTCTTCCTCGGGGAGTGGAGCGAGATCGGCCGGGTCTTGAGCTCGGGGCACGGCGGCTTCCATCGCCGGTTTTTGGGGGAGATCCTCCACGGGCCGCGCGGCGTCCGAGGCCTCTACGGCCAGGTGCTCGAGGCCTTTCGGGATTTGCCGCCGGAGCTGCGCCGCCGCGAGCGGCTCGAGGACCTTCCCACCCTCGCCGACCTCGATGCGGCGCTGCGCGGGTCGCGGCCTTAAGGGAGATTGGCGTTTCGGAGCTCGGGCGGCGGCCTGCGAAACAAGCCGAGGAACTTCCTAAACATCCAACGAAAGCCCCGAAAGATCTTCGGGAGAAACCAGGCGAAGAAGAGCAAAAACACCGCCACGATCGCGAGCATCACGTAGGGGTGCTCGAACATGAACCAGAGGGAGAAGAAGACCATCAGGTCCTCGCCGACCGAGAGGAACCAGTTAGAAAAGGGCTCCGGGCTGGCGTTGACGGCCATGCGGACGCTCGACTTGGTGGCGTGGGCGGAGAAGGCGAGGCTGCCGCCGATCAGGGTGGCGGCGAGTTTCAGCTCGGGGCTCACCGGACCCACGGCCCCGTAGGCCAGGACCGCGCCGGCGGGGACGCGGATGAAGGTTTGGACGCTGTCCCAGGCCGTGTCGAAGGCGGGGATCTTGTCGGCGATGAATTCCACCAGATACAGAAACAATGCGACCCCGAAGACGGCGGGGTGGGTCAAGGGATGCAGGCCCTCGGGCAGGTCGAGCCAACCGATCTTGCCGAAGAGGCCCAGGAAGCCGACGGTCGCGTAGGCGTTTAGGCCGCTCGCCCAGGAGCTGCCCAGCATCAGGCTTAGGGTGGAGAGGGCGTCCATCTAAAGCCTATCGTACTCTTCTTGGAAGATTTGGTAAATCTCCGGATCGAGGAGGACCATTTCGACCCGCTCGAGGCTGGGGACCTCGGGCAATAGCCGGATGACCTCGGAGAGCATGATCTCGGCGCAGCGCTGCGGGTCGTAGTCGGAGACCCCGGTGCCGATGGCGGGGAAGGCGATGGAGCGCAGGTTCAATTCGGAGGCGCGGAGCAGGGAGTTTTTCACGCTGTCGTAGAGGGACTCGTCGCTGGTGGGCTCGTCGAAGCTCATGCTGGCGGCATGGATAATGTATTTGCACTTGAGGTCGCCGCCGCTGGTGACCGCCGCCTCGCCCCGGCCGATGGGGCCGATCTGGTCGCATTCCTCTTGGACCTGGGCCCCGCCCTTTTTGCGGATGGCCCCGGCGACGCCAGATCCCAGCCAGAGGTCGGTGTTGGCCGCGTTGACGATGGCTTCGGCCTCGCTTTCGGTGATGTCGCCTTTGAGGATGTGTATCTTGGCCTTGGCCGACATGACAGGCTATCTTAAAAACAAAGCCCGCCGAGCGTCAATCATTCCGATGCGACGTTTTGTAAGGAATTTTGTGCTGATGTTTGGGCTTGCGGGTTTTTTTCCTTTCCCCTAAGAAAATTTCCGACAACCTATCCCTGTGCCTTACGATAAGGCCGGACACGTCAAAATACGGGTAAGGGACGTTGCACTCCACCTACGGCAGGGGCCTACCGGGTTCTTTCTGGCTAAACACGGTTGCCGCGGCTGGGGGCTTTGAAAGGAAAAATCCGATGAATCCCACCCTGAATCTCCTTGAGGGCTCGAGGAGATCCGTAAACCCGCTCGCGTCCCGCGAGGCGGGAGTTTCCCATTCACTCGCGCAGATCCTCGACCGGGCGATATTCGCCGCGGCGGGAGCGGAGGGTCCCTTGCAAAGGGCCCTTGCCGAATCCGCGGATTTCGGATCGGCCCTGGGCCGGGTCTCGGCGACCCATCGCGCCGTCCTGGAGCGACGCTTGGGAGGAACGGCCCGGGCGGAGCTGGCCTCCTTGGCCCAAGAAGACGATCCCGAGCTGTTTTTGGAAGGCCTCTTGGCCTTCGCCCGGCGCCAGGAGGCGGCGGGGCATTTAGAAACTGCTGCAGAATTGTATGCGGCTTTGGTTCAAGTGGCCGACGCTGTAGGGGCTGTTCGCGAACGGCCCCTACGAGTCCGCGCGCAAGAACATCTCGATGCCCTCGTCGGCCGGGGCGCCGCCGGTCCCCGTGCGGAATTCCTCCTGCGGCGCCTCGCTCAAGAGGCGACCGAGCCCTCGACCCTGGTCGCCATGACCGCGGCCGGGGCCCTCTACCGCGTCACCCGCCTGGCGGCCCTGGGGCGCCTGGCGGCGAGCCCTCACGCCAATCTGTTCACGCGCGGCTTCGGGGCCCGCGCCCTCTCCGGCCTGGCCGGCTTCGCGCTGGAGGCGCCGGCTTTCACGCTCGGCGGCCGCCTTGCCAGCGAGGCCTTGGGCCGAAACCCGGATTGGAGCGGAGCGGCGCTGAGTCGCGATATCGCCTCTAGCTACCTCGTCCTCGGCGGATTGCGGTTGGCCGGCTGGGCCAGCGGCGCGGCCTATCGCGGCCTGGCCAATCCCGGCGGCGCCATCCGCGAGCGGCCCCTGCAGATGCTGTTCCAGCAGGGGGGCATGCTGGCGGGGATCATGCTCGGTCATTCCCTCGAGACGCGTCTGGGTCTCAGGCCCCAGGTCGCCGGCGCCACGACCCTCATCGATTCCTTGGCCCTGCTCGTCCAATTCAACGTCGCCGGCCGATTGGGCCACCACGCCTTCGGCCCGCGTTTCGCCGCTTGGGAACGCGGTCTCGACGCGCAAACCGAGGCGCTGGCCCGCGAGAATCTTGGCATCCGCCGACCCTGGCGCGGAGGCTTTTCTTCCGGGCCCCTTCCGGCCTTGGCCGCGGCGGGCCCCGCCGCGCCGGAGCTCGGCCGCCGCCCGGTGGAAGACCTGTTGCGCGGTCTCCAGGTCCACATGTCGAAGATGGACGAGGGCGGCATGGGCGGCCGCGGCCCGGAGCATTCTGCGGGGGGCCGTGGCGGTGCCGCCCCCGGCGTCGATCCCAACCGACTGGATCGCGACATCTCGACCTTTCTCCTGACGGCCGGCGACAACTTCGAGGCGGGCCTGCGCACCTTCATCGACAGCCAGCCGATCGCGACCGCGGTGGCGCGGCTCGAGCGCAACAACAACGACTTCGGGCGCATCTTCATGGCCAACCGCAAGTTCACCGAGCTCTTCGGCTACAGCGAGGCGGAGGCGGGGCAGCACAACATCACCTTCTTCTTCAACAAGCTCAGCCTGCCCTTCATCGCCTCCCGCATTTGGGGGATCTTCCGGGGCGGCATCTTCGCGCCCAGCAACATGAAGTTCCGGCATCGCGACGGAAACTGGGTCGATATCGTCGGCAGCGGGGTCATCAAGGACGTGGCGGGGCATTCCATCGCCTTCGGTTTCTACGAGCCCCGCAGCGAGGCCGGCCGCGGCGAGCGCTCTCAAAAACAGCTCCTCGACGCCCTGAGCTCGGGCAACCGGGAGGCGCCCCTGCGCAGCAACGAAGGCGTCTTCGAGATGGAATCCGTCTCCGAGCTCAGCGCCCAGCTGACCCGCAGCGGGTCGCCGCTGCTGCAGCGGGTCCTCGAGCAGGACCTGCGCGTGCGCATCACCAACATGCCCTGGGTCCACGCCCCCGAGAGCTATGCCGACCCCCTGCTCCGTTATTTCAACCTCCAAGCCCGCAAGCTGGAGTTTCCCTTGGGGCGCCGGGTCGTGGTGGAATTTCCCGCCACCGACAGCCGCCCGCGCACCTCGATCACGATGGTAAAGTTCAACGAGGGTTTTAGGGCCTTGGGCCTGGCCGAGGCCGATGCCAACGCCCCCGCCGCCGAGCCGCCGACCGGCGCGCGACGGACCACGGCGCCCGTCGCCGCGGTCACCGAGCCCGCCGCCGAGGCACCGACGCCCACCGACGCCCGATCCGCCGCCGCCTTGGAGCGGTTGCAAAGCCAATTGGGCGCGGCCTTGAGCCGCGAGAGGGAGAGGATCGCGCGAGAGGACGTCACCTTGACCTTAAGCGGGCCTTTCGACGCGGCTTTTCTCTCCCAAAACCTGGAATCCCTGACCGGGGAGCTGCAGGCCCTGACCCAGAACCGCATCCCGATACCCTTGGGGCGTCTGGTCACCCTCGAGATCCCGACGGAGCGGGGGACGGTCCGCTTGGTCTACAAGAAGGTCCTGCTCAATTTCGAGCGTCTCGAGTAGCCGTGGAAATTTACCGCGCCGAGGCAACCAATTTCGGGGTGGGTCGAAAAGCGGGGCATCCAAGCAGCTTGAATTAATGGGTTCTTCGAAGGGATTTCCGGGTGTCCACGCCGATGATTGCCAGCATAGCCACGTCCTCGCTCGCCCCCTTGAGGGGTATTAGCCGCGTTTGGGAGCCAGCGACCCGTCGGGAGTTGCAGTTTTTGGCCCGCGAGGGCGACGCGGAGCTGCGCGCCGAGGGCCTGCTGGCCCTGGCCCGTCGGGAGGAGGCGGCGGGGCGCCTGGAGGTGGCGGCGGAGTTGTATGCGGCGGTGGTGCAGGAGGCCGACGCCGTAGGGGCCCTTCGCGAACGGCCCCTACGGACCCGCGCCCAAGAGGGCCTCGATGCGATTCTGGGCCGTGGCGCCTTCGGCCCCCGCGCGGAATTTCTCTTAAGGAACTTGGCCCAGCAATCCAGCGACCCGGCGATGCTCTTTGCGATGGGGACGGCGGGGGCGGTGTTTCGCATGACGCGGCTGGCGACCTTGTCGCGGCTGGCCTCGACGCCGAATCCGGGGATCTTGACGCAGCTGATC
>SZOV01000144.1 GCA_030263375.1 Deltaproteobacteria bacterium PRO3 | reverse complement strand
ATGATCGCCCCCGGCGTCCATCCCGAGTTAGACGAGCTGCGCGCGATCAGACGCGACGGCAAGTCCTTCATCGCGGCGATGGAAGAGGGCGAGCGCAGGCGCACCAAGATCGCCTCGCTGAAGATCCGCTACAACAAGGTCTTCGGCTATTACATCGAGATCACCAATGCCCACCGCGAGTCCGTCCCCGCGGATTACATCCGCAAGCAGACCCTCGCCAACGCCGAGCGCTACATCACGCCCGAGCTCAAGGAGTACGAGAACAAGGTCCTCGGCGCCGAGGAGCGGATCAAGGCCCTCGAGTACGACCTCTTCTGCCGCCTGCGCGACGCCTGCGCCGCCGAAGTCGAGGCCATCCGCCGCGCCTCGCACGTCCTGGGCACGCTGGACGTCGTCGCCTCGCTGGCGCGGGTGGCCCGCGATCACCGTTACGTGCGGCCCGAACTGGTCGAGGCGCAGGTCCTCGACCTGAAGGACGCCCGCCACCCGGTCCTCGAGCGGATGCGCGCCGACGAGCGTTTCATCCCCAACGACCTGACGATGAACGAGGAGACCGGCCGCCTCTTCCTGATCACCGGTCCCAACATGGCGGGCAAATCGACCGTCATGCGGCAGGCGGCGCTGATCGTATTGATGGCGCAGATGGGCGGCTTCGTCCCGGCCAAGGAGGCCACGGTCGGCCTGGTCGACCAACTTTTCACCCGGATCGGCGCCAGCGACGACCTCTCGCAGGGCCAATCCACCTTCATGGTCGAGATGCTCGAGACGGCGAGCATCCTCAAGGCCGCCACCGAGCGCAGCTTCATCGTCTTGGACGAGATCGGCCGCGGCACCTCGACCTACGACGGCATGTCCATCGCCTGGGCGGTGGCGGAATACGTCGCGCAAAAACTGAAATGCCGCGCGCTGTTCGCCACGCACTACCACGAGCTGACCGACCTGGCCCGCCAGATCCCCGGCATCGCCAACTACCAGGTGGCGGTGAAGGAGTGGAACAATCAGATCCTGTTCCTGCGGAAGTTGATCCCGGGAGGGGCCTCGCGCAGCTACGGCATCGAGGTGGCCCGCCTGGCGGGCCTGCCGGAGGAACTGCTGGCCAGGGCTCGCGAGGTCCTGCAGCGCCTGGAGAGCATCGAGGACGGGGCCCTAGAGAAGCTGAACGCGGCCAAGCCGCCCTCGCCGCAGCTGGGCCTGTTCGCGGCGCGCGAGCACCCGCTGATCGAGGATTTGAAGGCCTTGCAGCCCGAGGCGATGTCGCCGCTGGAGGCCTTGAATTATCTCTTTGAGCTGAAGAAACGCCTGTAGGGGCGCACCTTGTGTTCGCCCCTACGGTCCCGCCGCGACAGCGAATTTTTTCCCGCAAGGGTTTAGAATTGAAAATCTTCCAATATCTAAATACTGTGAGAGTCGTGACAATTTCACGAACTCCAAACGAATTATGACCACCACCGCCGAAAACGCCTCTTTAAAAACCCTCGCCGAGACCTCCCCCAAGTACCTGACCGACGACCTGATCGAGTTCAAGATCGAGGGCGATCCCACCGCGGCGGTGCGCGATTACCTCCAGCGCTGCCGCGAGGTCTTGGGCCGCAAGATGGACGAAAACGCGCCGATGGAGCGCGTCGTCCGCCTGCAGAGCCTCATGACCGACCGGATGATCGTCGCCCTCTACAAGCACGCCTTCGAGCAGAGCCAGGCCAAGGGCGTTTTGCCGATTCCCCTCGCGATGTTCGCCTTGGGGGGCTACGGGCGGGCCGAACTCAATCTCTTCTCGGATATCGACCTGCTCTTTCTCTACGAGGGCAAGGCTGGTACCCGGCTCGAGTTCGTCACCAAGCAGATGCTCTACCCGCTCTGGGACGCCGGCGTCGAGCTGGGCTACGCCATCCGCACGATCAACGACTGCAAGCGGGTCATGAAGGAAGACCAGCGCGCGCTCAGCTCAATGCTCGACTCGCGCTTCCTCGCCGGCGACCGCGAGCTGGCCGAAAAATTTCTCACCTTCCTCGAAAGCCGCTTCGCCAGCTCCCGTGCCTTGAACGAATTCGTCGCCCTCAAGACCAAGGAGACGGAAGAGCGCATCAAGCGCTTCGGCTCTTCGGTCTACATGCTCGAGCCCAATCTGAAAGAGAGCGAGGGCGGCCTGCGCGACTGGCATCTGCTGCGCTACTACGCCCGCATCGCGCTGAAGACCCCCGCGATCTCCGAGTGGGTGCGCCGCGGTCTCTTAAGCGAGGAGGAGGCCGATACCCTGCGCCGCGCCTTGGATTTCATTTGGGGGGTCCGCAACCGCCTGCACCGCCGCGCGGGGAAAGGGCAGGACCAGCTGACCTTTGAGCTGCAGGAGCCGATCGCCCGCGAGCTGGGCTTCGAGGACGCCGGCGGCAGTCGCGGCGTCGAAAAATTCCGCCAGGCCTACTACAGCCACGCCGCCAACCTGCACCGCCTCCTGACCGAGGTGAGCCGGCGCCTGCTGCGGCCGCCCGATTCGCTGATCATGCTGGTCAAGAAGCGACTGAAGAGCACGCTCAACGATTTCTACTACGGCATCGACGGCTACGTGGTGCCCAAGGACTTCGCGGCCCTCGCGAAGCAGCCCGTCGAGTTTATGCGGGCCTTCTACCTGGCGCAAAAGGAGCGCCTGGGCCTCGACGAGGACCTGAAGTCCTTCATCGGCCGGCACTTGAACGTCGTCGACGACGCCTATCGCCGCGACCCCGAGGTCTGCGCGATGCTCAAAGAGATGTTCGCCGACGTCTCGGGCATCGGGAAGAGCCTGGCGGAGATGCACGACTGCCGCTTCCTGGGCGCCATCCTGCCGGAGTTCGGCGACATCCTGTTCCAGACCCAGCACGACGTCTATCACATCTACACGGTCGACGCGCACTCCATCTTCGCCGTGCAAGAGCTGAGCAAGCTGCACAACGGCGACTACGACGCGGAGTTTCCGCTCTTCAAGCAGACGATGGCCGAGGTCCAGCGCCCCGACCTCCTCGTCCTGAGCGTCCTCTTCCACGACATCGGGAAGGGGAAGGGCGGCAACCACTCCGAGCGGGGCGCGGAGATCGCCCAGGCGGTGATGAGCCGCATGGCCTACCCGGCCGCCGACATCGCCGAGGTCGAGTTTCAGGTGCGCTCCCACCTCCTCATGCCGCACCTCTCGCAGCGCCGCGACCTCGAGGACTACAACCTCATCACCCAGTTCGCCCGCTCCATGGGCACCTTGGACCGCCTCAACATGCTTTTCATCCTCACCTGGGCCGACATCCGCGCCGTTGGACCCGACGTTTGGACGCCGTGGAAGGGAAGCCTGCTGCAAGACCTCTATCAGAAGACCCGGAAGGTCATCGAGGCCGGGGACTTCAGCCCCGAACGCGCCATGGTCATCATGCAGCAGATGAAGGAGAAGCTGCTCGAGACCGCCGAGCCCGACGTCGACCGTGCCGCGCTCAAGCAGTATCTCGACAGCATGCCGCCGCGTTATTTCATCGCCAACGCGCCGCCCGCGATCTTAAGCCACTTCCGGACCGTCCAGGGGCACTTCGGCGAGACCTTCCTCTTCCAAAGCCAGATCGACCGGCAGGAGAATCTCAATCGTCTCCTGCTCTACACGGTCAACTCGCCGCGCCTCTTCGAGCAGGTGACGGGCGTGATGGCCGCCAATCAAGTCAACATCCTCGCTCTCGAACAGTTTTTCACCTCCAGGGGCGAGGCCCTGCTTTTGCTCAAGGTCACCGACCACCGCGGTCAGATCCTCGAGGAAGAGCGGCGCATCGAGGCGCTGCGTCGGGATCTGCAGGAGGTGGTGCAGGGGAAGGTCTCGATGGAGCGCTATTCGCAGGCCCACCAAAATCAGCTCTTCTGGGGCAAGAAGGTCGCGCCCGCGCGGCCGCCGCGGGTCGAGATCGACAACGACGTCTCGGCCTACTACACGGTCATCGACGTCTACGCCAACGACCGCATCGGCATCCTGCACGATATCGCCCGCGTCATGCGGGCCCTGGGGCTCTACATCGAGGTCTCGAAGATCTCGACCAAGGTCGACCAGGTGGCGGACGTCTTCTACGTGAAGGACATCTTCGGCCACAAAATCACCGACTCGAAGAAGATCGGGGGCATCAAGAAGGCCGTGATCGAGGCCTTAAGCGAGGCCCCCAAGGAGGCCTGAGTGCTGGAGATCATCGCCTGGATCGTCGTTTTCATCGCCTTCGTCGCGGCCCTCGTCTACCTACGGGTCCGCGAGAACCGCTACCTCAAGAAGAAGACCCGCGAGGCGATCCGTCCCGAACTTCTCAAGGAATTCGAGGGCGAAAAACAAGACGCCCTGCGTCGAAAGGCGGCCTTTCAGGATACATTGAAGAAGTTTTCGGGGCCCAAGGACTGATTTCCGGGGTCGAGTCGGTAAAATCTTGGTAACATTGCGTTTTCCTAATTGCCAGGGTGGGGGACCGCTGGTATAGGCAAAGTAGATACATCCGAGTGGGTATTTTCCATGTCCCCCAAGATCAAGCTATGCAAAGAGGCTGGTTGCAACAACCAGCAGACCACCTCCGGTTTCTGCCGCCTCCATTATTTAAAAAACTGGCGCAAGATCCAAACCGACAAAAAGCGCAAGGCCGCCAAAAATCTCAACAAGTACATCGAGAGTATCGTCCGCAGCAATCCCGACCGCGCGCAGCGGGCGCTCAAGGATAACCTGCGCGACGAATCCACCTTCGAGCGCTCGATGGAAGAGGTCTTCTACGGCGACTCGCTGCGCGAGGTGATGGCGGATTTGGGCTATCGCGAGGATCTCGACACCATGATCGGCTCGATCAAGATCGACGAAGATTTTTGAGGTTCAATCCCCTTCATATTCCCCGGCTTTCTTGACTTTAGCGTGGCCCCTTAGTAGGGGCGGACGCGAGGTTTGCACAAAAAATATGCCCCTAGTCGTCCAAAAATACGGCGGAACCTCCGTCGGCAACATCGAACGCATCAAGAATGTCGCCCGCCGCGTCATCCGGCAGCACCAGAAGGGCGACCAAATGGTGGTGGTGGTCTCCGCCATGTCCGGCGAGACCAACCGGCTGGTCGCCCTGGCCAAAGAAATCAGCGAGCTCCCCGAGGGCCGCGAGTACGACGTCATCGTCTCCACCGGCGAGCAGGTCACGATCGCGCTCTTGGCCATGACCATCCAAAGCATGGGCGTGCCCGCGGTCAGCTACCTGGGCAGCCAGGTCCGCATCCTGACCGACGATGCCTTCAGCAAGGCGCGGATCCGTTCCATCGACAGCGAGCGGATCCACAAGGACCTGAAGGAAGGAAAGATCGTCGTCGTCGCCGGCTTCCAGGGCGTCGACGAGAACGGCAACGTCACCACGCTGGGCCGCGGCGGCTCCGACACCACGGCGGTAGCGATCGCGGCGGCGCTCAAGGCCGACGCCTGCGAGATCTACACCGACGTCGACGGCGTCTACACCACCGACCCCAATCTCTGCCCCGACGCGCGCAAGATCGACCGCATTTCCTACGAGGAGATGCTCGAGATGGCCTCGACCGGCGCCAAGGTCCTGCAAATCCGCTCGGTCGAGATGGCCGCCAAGTATCACGTCCCCGTCGAGGTGCGCTCGTCCTTCAACGACAATCCCGGCACCTGGGTGACCAAGGAGGAATCGCAAATGGAAAGCCGCATGGTAACCGGAGTCAGCCTTAACAAAGACGAGGCCAAGATCGCGGTGCGCCAGGTGCCCGACACCCCCGGCGTCGCCAGCAAGATCTTCGCTCCCATTTCCGAAGCCAACATCAACGTCG
Organism: Deltaproteobacteria bacterium PRO3; assembly: GCA_030263375.1. NCBI lineage: Bacteria > Deltaproteobacteria > Deltaproteobacteria bacterium PRO3. The sequence continues at coordinate 209 of SZOV01000144.1, read as the reverse complement.
ACATGATCGTCCAGAACGTCAGCTCCGAGGGGACGACCGACCTGACCTTTACCGTTCCCAAGAGCGAGCTCAAGCAAGCCTTGCTCATCATCGAGAAGGTCGCCAAGGAGATCGGCGCCAAGAAGGTCGAGTCCAGCGAAAGCATCGCGAAGGTCTCGGTGATCGGGCTGGGCATGCGCTCGCACGCGGGGATCGCCAGCAAGATGTTC
>SZOV01000143.1 GCA_030263375.1 Deltaproteobacteria bacterium PRO3 | reverse complement strand
CTTTGCGTGCGCGCCCTCGGCCTCGCAGAGTCTTACCAGGGCGTCGACGTCCTCGCGGGGCCAAGGCGGGACGTCCTCGCAGAAGTCGATGGCGAGGTCGTACTCGCGGTAGGCCTGGTCCGAGGCCCACTTCGCGTGGGGAAAGCGCTCGAGGATCTTGCGGCCCAGGGCCTCGAGGCCCCGCTTGGGATGCGCCGCGACGCCCGGCGTGTCGATCCGCGAACGGACGCCGTTTTTCATAAAAAAAGTGAAGGCCCCGTTTTCCCCCACCACCGCGTCCACCGGCCAGAAACGAGCGAAATGGTCGCACCAACCCGCGGGCCGGCCGGTGACGGGTACGACGAAGTAGCCCGCGTCTTTCAAGGACCATAGTGCGGCGTAGGCCTCGGCGGTCAGCTTGCCGTGGGTAGAGAGGGTCTCGTCGATGTCGAGGCAGATCCCGCGAACGGGGGCCAGGTCGGCGTCGCCGGCTTGGGTCCAGGGGACGGGTTTGGGGGCGCTCATGACGGCTTCCTTCCGTTGAAATTTTCCGATATCCCTCCGAGTCTTTTTGAAGCAAGGAATATTCCGATGAAGCCCAAAACCGTTCTCATCGCCGGCCTGGACGAGGGGGGACGCGGCGTCGCCCTGATCGACGGGGAGAAGGCGATCGTGCCCTTTTCCATCCCCGGCGAAACTTGGCGGGTCGCCCCGCAGGCGACCTTGCTGGAACCCTCCCCTGACCGTGTGGCGCCGCCCTGTCCCTATTTCGGCCGCTGCGGCGGCTGTCAGCTCCAGCACATGAGCGAGGGTCGGCAGCTCGCGGAGAAGCAGCGGTGGCTGGCCGCGACCCTCGCCCGCATCGTTCCTCCCGAAAAGATCCGCCCGCCGATTCCCTCGCCGAAGCACTGGCATTACCGCCGCCGCATCCAGCTCCACGTCGGGCCGAAGGGGGAGGTCGGCTTCTACGCGCACCGAAGCCGCGAGGTGGTGCCCATCGACGCGTGTCGGATCGCGGACCCGGCCCTCAACGCCAAGCTCCTCGAGGTGAAAAGGCGCGCGCAGTCCGTCCTGCAGGGGACGAAGAAACCGGCCTCGCTCACCTTCGAGCTGACCCTGCAAGAGGACGGCTCCGTCGAGATCCGCCAGGACGGCGAGGAGCGGAGCTTCCTGCAAGTCAATCCGGAGGCGAATCAGCGATTGATCGAGGTCCTGCAAGGGGCCCTCGCGGCGCTGCGGCCGCGACGCGTCCTCGAGCTCTTCGCCGGCAGCGGCAACTTAAGCTTTCCCCTCGCCGTCCCCGGAGTCGATTGGCTGGCGGTGGAGTCCAATCCCCGCGCGGGGGAGGAGGGGAGGCGCCGCTCGGAACAGGAGGGCAGGGTTCAATGGCGCCTGGGCCAGGCCGCCAAGACCGCCGAAAAACTTTATCAATCGGGGGAGCGCTTCGACCTGGTGATCCTGGATCCGCCCCGGGGCGGCGCCGAGGACTGCCTGCCGGTCTTTCGCAAGCGTCGGCCCCCCGCGATCTTGTATGTCTCCTGCCATCCCCCGGCTTTGAAGAAGGACCTCCAGGTCTTGGTCAAGGCCGGGTATGCCGTGGATTGGGTCCAAGCCATCGACTTTTTTCCCCAGACGATGAATCTGGAGACCGTGGTTCAGCTGCGGGACTCTGGCTCGGATTCCAAGCCCTAAAGCGCCCGACCTTCTTGCCGCACTTTGTCAAAAAATAAAGTTATCCTGGGGGGTTATCCGCTATTCCTTGAAGTGCTACACTGGGAGCATGGAAGCCCTGCGCCGAAACGTGCAGCCCTCGGTCCGCCCCCGGGACAACCCCTTGGGGACGCTGCGGGTCCTGGCACCGGAAGGGGTCCTGCCCCAGGCCGCCGACCGGCTCGATCCCGGGCTGCCGCTCTATGCCGACGAGACCCTCTTGCGGGTCTCGCGCTTGAACCTCGACTCGGCCTCCTTCCGGCAGCTGCGTCAGAGCTGCGGCGAGGACCCGAGGGCCATCGCCGCGGAGATCCTGCGCATCGTCCGGGAACGCGGCAAGATGCAAAACCCGGTCACCGGTTCCGGGGGCATGCTCTTGGGCGAGGTCCTCGAGCTGGGGCCCGGGGCGCCGTCGCGCTTTCAGCCGGGCAATCGCGTCGCCAGCTTGGTCAGTTTGACTTTGACCCCGCTGCACTTGGAAAAAATCCTTCAAGTGCGACTCGAGACGGGCCAAGTCGAGGTCGAGGGGCACGCCGTCCTCTTCGCCTCCTCGCCCGCGGTGCGGATGCCGGAGGATCTGCCGGAGCCGGCCGCCTTGGCGGCGCTGGATGTCTGCGGGGCCCCGGCCTGGTTTCGCAGGATCGCCGGGGCGAGCGATCGCGTCTTGATCTTGGGGGCGGGGAAGTCCGGGGTCCTCTGCGCCTATGCGGCGGTTCAAAGCCTTGCTCCGTCTTCCCTCTCCCTGTGGGCGACGGACCTCTCGGAGCCGGCCTTGGCGCGCGCTGCCGCCTTGGGGGTCTTCACCCGGACGCTTCGGGCGGACGCCCAAAGGCCCCTGGATTTCCTCGAGGCCCTGCGCAGGGCTGGGGCGCCGGAATTCGATCTGGTCGTCAACGCCTGCAACGCCCCGGAGACGGAGGCGGCGGCGATCTTGGCGGCCCGGCCGGGGGGCAAGGTTTTGTTCTTCAACATGGCGACCCGGTTCAGCCGGGCCGTGCTCTCGGCCGAGGGCCTGGGTCGCGACGTCGAGCTGGTCATGGGGAACGGCTACGCCGAGGGCCATGCCGAATACGCGCTCGACCTGCTGCGCCGGCATGCGGCCTTAAGGGAGTTTTTTTCAGGGTTGAAGGCGGGCGCCGCGCGCGGCGCTTCGCCGGGATGAGCCAAGGAGTGGGGGTAGTATGGAGGCCCTATGCGTCTTCCTTATTGCGACAATACGAACCCGCTCTACTACCAGCGCTTCGCGCCCTGGCGGGAGGTCCCGCGCTCGGACTGGGATAACTGGAAGTGGCAGCTTCAGCATACCGTGACCACACCGGAGCAGCTCGCCGAGCTCCTGCCGCTCGGCGAGGACGAGATCGCGCGCATCCGGAAGACCCTGCCCAAATACAAGTTCGCGGTGGCGCCCTATTACCTCTCGCTCGTCGATCCCACCAACCCCGAGTGTCCGATCCGCCTGCAGTGCATCCCCACCGAGGCCGAGCTGCACCTCGAGCCGGGCGAGATGAACGATCCCCTCGCCGAAGACGCCGACATGCCCGTCCCCAACGTCGTCCACCGCTACCCCGACCGGGTCCTGGTCACGATCACGGGGGTCTGCTCGATGTACTGCCGCTTCTGCACGCGCCGCCGCTTCGTCCTCGACAAGGAGGGGCATAAAGAGCGAAACGAGGTGGACGTGATCTGCGACTACATCGCCTCGCACCGGGAGATCCGGGACGTCATCGTCTCGGGCGGCGACGCCCTGATGATGGGCAAGGCCATGCTGGTCGAGATCCTCTCCCGAATCCGGGCCATCCCCCACGTCGAGATCATGCGGATCGCCAGCAAGATCCCCTGCGTCCTGCCCATGCGCATCACCGAAGAGCTGGTCGACACCCTCAAGCTGTTCAAACCCCTGTATTTTATGACGCATTTCAACCATCCCTACGAGCTGACCCCCGAGGTAAAAATCGCTTGCGACCGGCTTGTCGACGGTGGTATCCCCATATTGAATCAGAGCGTTTTGCTGAGGAAAATCAACAGCGATGCGCTGATCATGAAAAAGCTCATGCAAGAGCTGTTGGCCCTGCGCGTAAAGCCTTATTACATTTATCAATGCGATCTCAGCGAGGGGATCAGCCACTTCCGCACCCCCGTCGAAAAAGGGATCGAGATCCTGGAATCCTTGCGCGGCCACACCAGCGGCCTGGCCGTTCCCGAGTTCGTCATCGACGTGCCGGGCGGCGGGGGAAAGATCCCCGTCGGACCCAACTACCTGATCAGCCAGTCGGACAAAAAAGTCGTGGTGCGCAATTACGAGGGATTCATCAGCACCTATCCTCAGCCGCATTTGACGGATTGCTCGTGCTCCACCGCGCAGGCAGTGGCGGCCGAATCGCGGCCGCACAAAGAGCGCGGCTTGGCGCGCCTGCTCCACGAGGACTCGGTGACCCTCGAGCCTCGCGAGACGCAGGGGCAGGTACATTAAAGTTTTAACAGGTTTTAAAGCCGAATTCCAAAGTCCATGGCCTTCAGCCCTCGGCGCCGGACTTTGAGCCTTCTGCTTGAAACAATTTCGCGAATGTCCAAATTAAGCCTCGATCGCGATCAGATCGACCAGTGCCGCGACCAAGCGGCGCAGATCATCCGCTCCATCATCCAAAACGTCAACCGCCACACCACGCTCTCCATCGAGCGCAGCACGCTGCGCATGCTCGGCGTCGAGGGCCCCCTGGAAGAAGATTCCAAAGAGCCCGCGCCGCAGGGCCGCTACCCGCTGGTCAACGCCTTGCTCGACAAGATCGGCGTCGAGCGTCTGCACAAGGGGGCCGGTTATTGGTTCGGGCTGGCGGCCGCGCAGCACCCACGGCTGACGCCTACCACGCTCGCCCGTAAGATCGTCGCGGATGAGATCGACTTGGGCAAGCTCGAGGCCGCTCCGGCCGAAAAGATCGACGAGGCCTGCCAGGCCTTTCTGGCGAAGACCGTCGCCAAGCTCCGCGCCGCCGGCGAGAAGAAGAAAAAGCGCCCGGCCTGGGCCCTGTCCGCGGCGCCCTTGCGCTACGTGATCGTGGCCACCGGCAACATCCAAGAGGACATCTGGCAGGCGCAGGCCGCGGCCGAGATGGGCGCCGACATCATCGCGGTGATCCGCTCCACCGCGCAGAGCCTGCTCGACTACGTCCCCGAGGGCGAGACCACCGAGGGTTTCGGCGGGACCTTCGCCACCCAGGAGAATTTCCGCCTGATGCGGCAGGCCCTCGACCACAGCGAGAAGAAGCTCAAGCGGCGCATCGGCCTCACCAATTACTCTTCCGGCCTCTGCATGCCCGAGATCGCCGTCCTGGGCGCCCTCGAGGGCGTCGACTACCTGCTCAACGACGCGATGTACGGCATCCTGTTCCGCGACATCAACATGAAGCGGAATTTCGTCGACCAGTATTTCAGCCGCCGCATCTGCGCCCTCTCCGGCATCACCATCCAGACCGGAGAGGACAACTACCTGACCACGGCCGAGTCGCATAAGTATTACTACCAGGTGCTGGCCAGCCACTTCCTCAACGAGGCCTTCGCCAAGGCGGCGGGCCTGCCAGAAAACCAGATTTCCCTGGGGCACGCCTACGAGATCGACCCCTGGATCGAGGATTCCATCCTCTACGAGTGGGCCCAGGCCCAGCTGATCCGCGAGGTCTTCCCGCGCTCTCCGATCAAGTTCATGCCGCCCACCAAGCACAAGAGCGGCGACATCTTCTTCAGCTACCTCTACGACGGGCTCTTCAACCTGGCCGGCATCATGACCGGGCAGACCATCCAACTGATGGGCATGCATACCGAGGCGATCCACAACCCCTTCGTGCAGGATCGTTATTTAAGCCTCAAGAACGCCAACTACATCTTCCGCGGCGCGAAGAGCATCCGGGACGAAATTCTCTTCCAGAATAACGGCAAGATCGCGCGACGCGCGCGGCAGGTGATGGACGAGGCCCTGGCGCTGCTGAAGAAGATCAAGCTGCGCGGCCTGATGCGCTCGATCGAAGAGGGCGCCTTTGCCAACGTGAAGCGTTTCCCCGACGGCGGCAAGGGCGTCGAGGGGGTCTTCGAGAAGGACCGCGACTATTACACGCCGCTCAAGGATTACCTCACGCCGAAACAGGACTATCGCGACGAAGAGCCGCGGCGCCCGCGCCGGGGCCGCGATCGCTTGGCCGGAGAGGAGGGTCCGCGGGGCCGGCGTCGCGGCCGGGACGTCGAGGAGGGCGCCGAACGCGCGGCGGGGCCCGAGACGCCGCGCGAGACCGGTCGAGAGACCGAGCGCGAGCCGAGGCGGGAGTTGGGCCGCGGGCGCGGCGATCGCGGGGATCGCGGCGGACGTGGCGATCGCGGCGACCGGGGACGAGGCCGCGGGCGCGGCGGCCGGGGTAGGGATCGCGATCGGGGCGGGCGTCCAGAAGGCGCCCCGCAGCGGCCGCAAGAATCCGCCG
>SZOV01000142.1 GCA_030263375.1 Deltaproteobacteria bacterium PRO3 | reverse complement strand
TGTAAAAGTTCATGACATCTAGAGAGTGGAAGGGGTCCTGCTGGAGCCAATCGAGGTAACGCAAGTAGGTCTCGAGAATCGTTAGTTTTATTCGTCTGGTGTCCGCAAGAACTTCTAATACCCCGTATTGTAGGGCTAGGGCATAGAGGGGGACTAGAGTCTTTTCCACCAGCCGCTCCATCGGCGTTTGCCCGCCAAGAGCCCCGTGCGATCGGTGGTGATTATAGGCGTAAATCCAACGGTATAACTCCTGTTGGAAGTATGAGAAGTCGCTCCGTTGCGCCTTCCAATAAAACTCCTCATCGTCGATTCGGTGGCTCCTCTCCACCTTTCCGTTCAACTCCTTGAGCCCCGGTGGAATCAACCGATGCTCGACCCCTGACTCCTTCAACCGCATCGTAAACAGGTGTTCCAGACGCCCTTCCCAAAAGGCACAGAGACGATTGGTAAACGCCGCATCATTGTCCGTCTGGACGCTTAAAATCCGGAACGGTGCTGCCTTTTCCAAATCACCAAAAAAATCCGCTGCGTGCTCCGCATTGATCGCTCGGTAGGCCTTGGCGTAGCGCCACCGGCTGCAGTCATCGATCGCGTTATACACGTACCACCGCTCCCCTACCTTCCGATCCGGCACATACTTGATATCCACCTGCAGATGGCCGGGATAAGGCAGCTCGTAGCGTTTGCGGTGCGGGTTCTGCTGCTTGGTGCGGTATTTCCGAATCCACCAGCCTTTTCGCTCAATCGTCCGTCGAATCGTGGATTCACTAATTTTTAACTGGTGATTCTCGAACAGGCACAGGGCGATTCGCTTGGGTCCGTAGCGAAACTCAAAGCGATAACGGCGTATTTTGCGGATGATGACTGCGGATATTTTTCTTGGGGAGCGAATCGGCCTTCGGCTTTTCGCCCGCAATGCACCCAGGGAGAATTCTGCGGCGACAAAGCGTTTCCACCAAAAGTAATAGTAGCTACTCGAGGAGTAGCCGAAGGTCCGGCAACTGCGCTCTACCTTTCCGCTCTTCAGCACTTCCAAAAACAGCTGCAGCTTTTTTTTGACTTCGAGATCTCGGCAATGCCTTGCCTGATCCTTCACTTTGGCATATAAATCCAAATTCAAGGTATCCTCCTGTATTTGTTAAAGAATTTCTCGTCGCTGAAAAATATCCTTTAACCCAAAATCTCGAGGATACCTACTTTTTTACCCCGTCATTCCTGCTCAAAAACCTCCTCACCCTCCAACATGTCCTGACTCTCTACAGGGCACAATGAGCGTTATATCTTCACAAAACGTGAAATTTCTGGAGTGCAGCCGCTTCTCCTTCCAAGGGCCTTTGAAAATAATTACATAAAATCAAATAGTTAAATATATCGGACTTTGGCATAACCCTTGCTTTATTCTCAGGATAGCAGGCATGTGAGGGCGAAAAAAATTGAGGGCTCGAAACCTGAGAGAACGGCCCGGGGGCACACCGGGGGCATTCCAAATTGTTCTCAATCCTCAATAAAAACAGCTCTCTTTGACGAAGCCTGACAAGGATTTAAGCGGTCGCCGTCTCGAAAAGGCGATCCAAATTCCGAGGAAAGGCGGGCCGTGTCCAAAAACCCCGAGCCCTCTGGCCGGCCCGCCTGACCTCTTCTTTTTTTGCTCCAAAAAGGGCAAATTTACTCCCAAAATGAGTAAATTTGCCCTTTCTTCTTTTCTTTTCCGATAGATCGGGGCATTCTGGACACAACTTCTAGTCCGGAGATGCCGAGACTTTCCTGTGGAAGGCAAGGGGCTGTTCTTGAAATCTATCGTTAAAATTTGCCTATTTTTGGGATTGTTCGGCGCTTTGCTCGCCTGCACCGGTCAAGGGGGCGCCGCGCTGGACGGAGTCATGAATGGTGGATCCCCGGTGGGAGGCCCCGTCGGCGGCGGGCAAGGCCAGCCCACGATTGCCCCGGGCGCCGACCATGAGCCCGGCGTTCCCATCGACGAGGAAGATGATGGAGGACCCACCGACATAGCAGCCCCCGCCCCGGGCCCCGACGAGCCGGAGGAGCCTAAGCCCAATTTTCAAGGTGCCACGGATTTTAAAAATTAGGAAAAATTCCTACGACCTCTCCTCTTCGACCAACTTCTTAAGCGCCCACTTATTTTTCGGCAGTCGGTACTTCTCCAACAGATTGTAGAGATGCCGCGGCGTGATGTGCAGCTCCTTCGCCGCCTCGCCCTTGTGGAAGGCGGCCCGCACCATCGCGTCGAGGATGGCCTCGCGCTCCGCCTGGAGCGGTTTTTCAGCCGTCGCCCCCGCCGCGGCTTGCGGCGCCGCGGCCTTCGCCTCCGCCGGACGCCACAGCTCCGGCTTGAACCCCAGCATCTCGCTCGTGATCGTCTTGCCCTCCGCGAAAATCGCCGCGTTGCGCAGCGCGTTTTCCAGCTCGCGGATGTTGCCCGGCCAGTCGTAGTTCGCCAGGACGCCCAAGGCCTGCTCGCTGACGCCGCCCAAGGTCAGGCCGTTTTCGGTCGCCATCTTGTGCATGAAGTGCTGGACGAGTAGTGGGATGTCCTCCTTGCGCTCTCGCAGCGGCGGCAGCTCGATGCGCAGGCCGTTCAGGCGGAAGAAGAGGTCCTCGCGGAATTCCCCGCGCTTCACCATCTCGGGCAAATTCTTGTTGGTCGCCGAGACGACGCGCACGTCCACCTTGACGCTCTTGTTGGCGCCCACCCGTCGCACCTCGCCTTCTTGCAACACGCGCAACAACTTCGCCTGCATCGGCATCGGCATGTCGCCGATCTCGTCTAAAAAGATCGTCCCGCCGTCGGCTGCCTCGAAGAGGCCCATGCGGTCGCGCTCGGCGTGGGTGAAGGCGCCCTTGACGTGGCCGAACAGGACGCTCTCCAGGAGATTTTCGGGGATGGCGCTGCAGTTCTCCGCGATAAAGGGTTTCGCCTTGCGGTCGCTGTTGAAGTGCAGGGCGCGGGCGATCAGCTCCTTGCCGGTGCCGGACTCGCCGTGGATCCACACCGGAACGCGGGTGTCGGTGACGCGGTCGAGCAGGCCGAGGATCTTCATCATCTTGGGCGATTGGCCGACGATCTCCTCGTAGCGGAATTTGAGGTCCTTGCGCGCCTCTTTCAGCTCGATCTCCATGCGCTCGAGGCGCTGGGCCTGCTCCTCGACGCGGTGCTCGAGCCGCCGTTTCGCGTCCGCCAGCTCCGCCAGCGTCCGCGCCTTCTCGATGGCCAACACCGATTGGTCGGCAAAGGCCTTCAAAAAGAGCAGCTTCTCTTCGGAAAAGGCCCCGACTTCGAAGCGATGGTCCAAGTACAAGGCGCCCAGACAGCCGGTGGCCCCGACCAGGGGCAGCACCAGGATGGATTTCAATTCGTAGCGAACCACGCTCTCCGCGTGCCGGAAGGAAGGATCTGCCTGGGCGTCGTCGGTCAGCAGGCTCACCCGCCGGCGCAACGCCTCTTCCACCACCGAGAGGCTGATCTTGAACTCCTCCTCGTGGAGGTTTTCCTTCTTCATGTTACGCGCGGCCTCGACGCGGAAGCCGGACAGGATCTGGCCCGCCCTCGCCTCCTCGCGGATCAGCAGAAAGCCCCGCTCGGCGCCGGCCAGGGCCATCGCCGCGTCCATCACCTGCTCGAGGATGGAATGCATGTCGGTCTCTTCGCTGAGCCGCTTGTTGATCTTCGCGAAGCTCAAGAAGCGCTCGCGCGAGATCCCGGCCGCCTTCAACCGCTTGAGCCGCGCCTCGGCCAGGCGCTGATAATCCTCGCGCTGCTCGAAGCTGAGCTGCATCTCCTCGGGCAGGGCGCGGTACAGGGCCTCCAGCCACTCGAAGGCCTTCTGCCGGAAAAGCTCGGCGCCGGCCGCCTCCTTGCGCCGCGAATGCAGCTCGGACGCCGCCAGCAAGGCCAAAATCACCAACTCCTGCTGGCCGCACTTCAAGATCGGCCGCAGGGCCTCCTGCAGCTCGGCCTCGGATCTCCCGGGCTCCGCGGTCAAGAGACCCTCGATCCAGACGAAGAAGGCCTCCCAGGCCCCTCCGCGCTTCGCGGCGCGCGCGCGGCGCTTGGCGGCCTCCAGATCGCCGGTCAGGCACTCGGTGAATATCTCCTGCAAGAGGCAAAGCGCCGCCTCGTCGTGGTTCTTCGCGGCGAGGAAGCCCTCGCGGGCGCGGCCATAGGACTGAAGCGCCCCCTGGAAGTCGCGCTGCAGCCGCGCCGCCTCGCCGCGCAGCCGCTCGAGGTAGGCCAGGATCTCTTCCTGGCCGAGACGCCGGACGGATTCCTGTAGTTCGGTATCCAGCGCCTCCTGAAATTGCCCCAGGTAGGTCTTGAGGGTGGCCAAGTGGAAGCGGTTGACGAGCCGGTCCAGCTCCGTTCCCTGCGCCGCGAAGACGGTCTGGGCCTTTTCGGCGTGCTCCGCCGCATGCCCGTAATCGGCCAGCTCGATCAGGACCGAGGCCATGTTGCTGTGGGTACGCGCTTGCTTGAGCGGGTCTTGGTGTTTTTCCGCCAGGCGCATCACCTGCTCGTGGATGCGCAAGGCGCGCTCGTAGTCGCCCTCCTTGTGGGCGAGATCGGCAAGGACCGCGGCGCAGTTCGCCACGCCCTCGTCGTACTCCAGGTCGAGGCTCATCTGCAGGGCCGTCTCCAGGGCCGCGCGTCCCGCCTCGTCCTTGCCCTCCGCAAGCTCGAGCAGGCCCAAGTGGCGCAGCAGCTGGGTCTTTTCCGGGGAAGCCTCGGCCGCCAGGGCGAGCCCCTCCTCGTAACGGCGTCGGGCCTCGGCCCGCCGCCCCTCTTGCTCTTCCATCTTGCCCAGCAGGGTCAGGACCTTTAGGTGAAAGGGCCGATGGGCCTCGAAGCGCCGCGAGTCGCCGCTTTGCAAGGCCTGTCGCAGGTGACGCCCAGCCTGCACCGGCTTGCCCTGGTTCAGGAAATTCAAGCCGATCAGGTAATGGTACTTGAGCGCCTTGCCGCCCGTGCCGTCGTCCTCGACGAGGGTGTACCAACGCTCGTAGGCCTGGTGCGCCTCCTCGAAGCGCGCCAGGCGGCTTAAGGCCGACGCCAGGTAGGCCAAATGGTAAGACTGGTCGCGGGGGTTGGTCGCCGCCTCGGAGAGGTCTCGATGCAGGCGAGCCGCGGCCTCCGCGTCCCCGCGCACTTGGAACTCTTCGGCTGCGCGAGCGCCGTAGTGGAGATAATCCTCCGTGCGCCCCGCCTCGCGGGCCAGGCGCGCCAACGCAAAGGCCTCGGAGCCGAGACGGCCGCGCAAGGCCTCGAAGACGCGTTCGGCCAGGCGCTGTCGCTCTTTCGACGAGAGCAGGCCCAGCAAGGGCCGTCGCGCCAAGGGCGGCGTCACGCGATGGCGTCCGCCGCGCGCCTCGACCCAACCTTTGGCGGCGAGCTCTTCCAACTCGAAGCCCGCCTCCCTCGAGAGCAGGAGCGAAAGCTCCTCCTCCATCAAACCTTCCGCCAATAGCGAACAGGCCCCCAAGAGCTCCCGTTCCTCCGCGGCCAACCGGGACCAGCGCGCCTTCAGCGCGTCTTGTTGAGAGGGCGGCAATTCATTCGGCTCGAAGTCCTCCAGCCGGGGCCGGCGCTCGCCGGCGGCCTCCTGGCCCCGCCACCAGCGGGCAACTTCCAGCAATAGCGCCGGCGAGCCGCGGGTGGCCTCGTGGGCCGCCGCCGGGAATTTCGCGGGCAAGGGCCGCTCCCAAAGCTGTTCTTGGAGGAACTGCGCGGATTCTTCCGGATGCAAGGGGGGGAGCGCTTCCTCTTGGAAGGCCCAACGCCCGCTCAAGGCCTCCAGGCGACGCCAAAGGGCGGGCGAGACGCGGTCGGGATCACACTCCATCGCCACCGCGGCCTGCGGGACGCGCGCCGGCAAGGAGGCGAAGAAATTTTCCAGGCTCGTCCCGGCCTCGGCCGGCAAGGCGTGGAGCTCCTTGAGGACCAACAAGACCCTCCCGGGCTCGGCGGCGGCCTGGGCCATCAAGTCGTCGAGCGATTCCCCCGGCGTCCAGACAAGGACGCGGTATTCCCGCAAGGCTGCCTGCCATTGCAGCTCCTCGAGGGCGCGGCTGCGCCCGATGCCCGCGGGACCCCGCAATAACCATAGCGGCGCCTTCCCTTCGCCTTCCTCCCAGGCCCGCAGGGATCCTTCCCAGGCCGCCAAGAGCTCCTCGCGGCCGACGAAGGGGATTCGGGTTTCGGCCGCGACTTCGGCGGCCCCGCGCCCCGCAAGCAGCTTCGGCTGGTGCAAGCCGATCGCCCGCAGGACGGCCGCGGCGCTGGAGAAGCGCCGCGCGGGGTCGAGATCCAGCATGCGTTGCAGGATCGCGCTGAAGAAGGGCGGGAGGTCCGGGCGCAGCTCGGACGCCGGTCGCGCCGGCTCGGCGAATCGCTGGGCCAGTTCCCCTCGCGGGAAGGGCAGAGCCCCGGTGAGCCACTCGTAGAAGACCGCGGCCAGGGAAAAAAGATCGGATGCGGCGCCGCGACGGCCCGCCAAGGCCTCCGGGGCCATGTAGTCCATCGTCCCCTGCATGCCGCCGGCCGCCTCGGTCTCGCGGCCGGCGAGGCCGAAATCGAGGATCTTCAGCTGCTTTTTTTTGTGAAGTTTGAGGTTGCCCGGCTTCAGGTCGCCGTGAGTCAGGTGGCGGGCGTGCAGATAGTCCAGCCCGCGCAGGGCCTGAACAAAATACGGCAATATTTCCCCCGGCTCATCCGCGCCGCGCCGTTCGGCCAAGGTAGGACCGTCGACAAATTCCATCAGCAGACCCGGGCCCGACTCGGCGACCCCCTTCAGACCCTCGACCCGGGGCAGGTATTCCAAAATCCGAACGAGGTTGGGGTGGGACAGGCGGGCCAAGACCCGAACCTCCGACTCGAGTCCGGGGCCGCGCTCCAGCGCCTCCGTCTTAAGGACCTTGAGGGCAAAATCCTCCGCCCGCTGATCGTGGACCTTATAGACCTTGCCCCAGACGCCCTCGCCCAGGTGTTGATCGGCAATATAGGGGGGTAGCGGTTTTTCCATAGTTCTCATTATTTCAAATTTTTTTGAAATTTTAGCCCGATTTGGGGTGCCTTGTCTCCGAACTTCTGGCGAATTCTAAAAAATTATTTTGACATTTCAGCTACTTGCAAACTTCGTTCCAAATAAGATCTTCTGGCACAGGCGTTGCTTTTTCATTTTCCCGACAGTCCAGCCCTCTTCCAAAGAGGGAATTATCGTGAACCCTGGGGGGTCTTCCCGGAGACCCCCCACCCCCCGAGGCGCCCGGCCGAAAAGCTCGGGCGTTTGGGGGGGCCAGACATGAACCCAAGGGGATCGGCGCTCGCGCCGATCCCCGCCCC
>SZOV01000141.1 GCA_030263375.1 Deltaproteobacteria bacterium PRO3 | reverse complement strand
GCGGCCGCCAGGGAAAGGTCGGCATGGAGCTTCGGCCAGTCGGCCTGCGGGATGAAGTGGTCGGCGGGCAGCACCGCCATGACCGACTCGGGGTCCTTGGCGCGCAGGTGGACGGCCGCCAGGGCGATGGCGGCCAGGGTGTTTTTTGCGGCGGGCTCGACCAAGACCTGGCTGTCCGGCATCTCCTTCAACTGCGCGGCCGCGGCGGCCGCATGGATCTCCCCGCAGACCACCCAAAGGCGTTCGGGAGGCGCGAGGGCGAGGATGCGGTCGGCGCTCTGCTGCAGGAGGCTGCGCTCCCCGCCCAAGGCGAGGAATTGCTTCGGCTGCCGCTGCGTGGAGAGCGGCCACAGGCGCGTGCCGCTCCCGCCCGCCAGCAGCACGGCCGCGAGGCGGGGCTTCGCGGGAGGGCTCACGGCTCCTCCCTCTCGATGCCGAACTTGCGAATCTTGCGGTAGAGGGTGGCCTGGCCGACTTTCAGCCGGCGCGCCGCCTCGAGGACATTGCCTTCGCACTTTTTCAGCGCGCTCTCGATGGCCTGCTTCTCGATCTGCTCGAGGGTGTGGACCTCCTTCTCGGAGGCGAGCGATTGGGCCGACTGGTCCCGTGACCAGCCGATGGCGCGGTCGACGGTTTGTAGGTGGTTGGGCAAATGTTTCACCTTGACCTGGCTGTCGTTGCTCAAGACGACCAGCCGCTCGATGGTGTTCTCGAGCTCGCGGACGTTGCCGGGCCAGCCGTAGTTGATCAGCACCTCCATGGCCTCGGGGTGGAAATCGAGAAAGATCTTGTCGTTGCGCAGGCTGTAGATGTTGAGGAAGTGCCGCGCCAGCAGAGGGATATCCTCGCGCCGCTCGCGCAGGGGCGGCAGCCAAAGCGGGACGACGTTGAGCCGGTAGTAGAGGTCCTCGCGGAAGCGCCCCTCCTCCACTTCCTTTTGGAGGTCGCGGTTGGTCGCGGCCACGACGCGCACGTCGACTTGCACCTTCTCGCTGCCCCCGACCCGCTGGAAGCTGCGCTCCTGCAGGACGCGAAGGATCTTGACTTGCAGCGAGGGGTCCATCTCGGAGATCTCGTCGAGGAAGATCGTCCCGCCGTTGGCGCGCTCGAAGCTGCCGATGTAGCGGCGGTCGGCGCCGGTGTAAGCGCCCCGCTCGTGGCCGAACAACTCGTTCTCGAGCAGCTCGCGCGGGATGGCGCCGCAATTGAGGTCGATGAACTTGTGCTTGGGCCGCCCGCTCATCACGTGGATGGCTTTGGCGACCAGCTCCTTGCCGGTGCCGGACTCGCCCTGGATCAGGACCGTCGCGTTGCTCTTGGCCACGGTCGAGATCATCTTGAAATTGTCCTGCATCTTGGCGCTTTGGCCCACGATCCCGAGGAAATCGCCCTTCCCCGCCGCCTTGCGCTCAACTTGGAAGACCTTGCGCGCCAGGTGGTACATCTGGCTCGCGCGTTTGAGCGAGGCCTCGAGCTGGTCCATGGCCGCGGGCAGCACCATGAAGTCGGTGGCTCCGGCTCGCATAAAGGCCACGGCGGTCGCGACATCGGAGTTTTCGGTGAGGACGAAGACTGGCAGGTGCTCGTCGATGGAACGGATTTCCTGGATCAGGCTCAGGTGGTCCACCCCGGGGGTGAGGGCCAGGTTGAAGAGGACGACCTCCGGCGGACCGGCGCTGATCGCGGGGAAGATTTCCTCCTTCGTGACGACCCGCAGGGCGAAACCGCGCTTGGCCAGCTCTTCGAAGAGCAAGGGGCTGAATTGGTTCTTTTCGTCGAAGACGAAGGTCGGAATCGCCGTCATGGGGGCCTATCCCTTCTTGAATTCCCGGATGTCGATCTCGTACTTCCGGATGATCTTCTTGAAATTGCTCCGATCCATGCCCGCCCGGTCGCTCGCCATCGAGATGTTCCCCCCGGACTGCTTGAGGAGGTGCTGCAAATAGGACTTGTTGAACAGCGACAAAGCCCGGAGCTTGGCCTCTTTATAGGGAAATCGCGTCAAGTCAACCTCTTCTTGATCCCGCAGGAAGAAGGTGCTGGCCAGGATGGAGGCGGGTAGATCTTTGGCGCGGATGACGTCGCCGCCCAGCAGCACGCAGCAACGCTCCAGAACGTTCTCCAGCTCGCGGACGTTGCCCACCCAGGGGTAGGACTGCAGGGCCTGCATGGCGTCGACAGAGATCTCCCGGATCGACTTGCCCAAGCGCTCCTTGAACTTGTCGAGGAAGTGGTAGGCCAGCAGCGGAATGTCTTCCTTGCGATCGCGCAGCGGCGGGAGACGGACGCCGATGACGTGCAGTCGGTAATAAAGGTCCTCGCGAAAGGCTCCCTCCTCGATGCGGGCCTTGAGGTCGCGGTTGGTGGCCGCGATGATGCGCACGTCGGTGCGCCGGACCTCGCCGTCGCCGACCCGCTTGTACTCGCCCTCCTGCAGGACGCGCAGCAGCTTGACCTGGAAGGCGGGGCCGACCTCGCCGATCTCGTCCAAGAAGAGCGTACCGCCGTTGGCCTCCTCGAAGAGCCCGCGCTTGTCGGCGATGGCCCCGGTGAAGGCGCCCTTGACGTGGCCGAAAAGCTCGCTCTCCAGCAGGCCCTCCGGAATCGCGGCGCAGTTAATGACGAGGAAAGGCCGCTTGGCCCGCTTCGAGGTGCGATGGATGGCCTTCGCGACCATCTCCTTGCCGGTGCCGGACTCGCCTTCGATGAGCACCGAGGCCGCCGAGCCCTTGATCGAGTCGATCAGGTGGTAGATCTCCTGCATGGGCTTGGAGCGCCCGATGATCCCCTGATAACCCTCCAGGGGCTCCTCGGCGCGCTGGAGTTCATGGATCTTGCGGACCAGCCGGTGCTTCTCGATCGCGTTGCGCAAGGTGGAGACGACCTTGTCCATGTCGGCGAAGGGCTTGGAAAGGTAGTCGAAGGCTCCCTGCTTGAGGGCCTGCACCGCCTGCTCGACGCTGCCCATGCCGGTGACGATGACCACCTCGACCGCGGGCTTGGTCGACTTGATGAACTCGAGGACCTGGAAGCCGGAATAGGAAGGCAGGTGGATGTCGAGGACGACACATTCGACGTCGTTTTTCGCGAGGAAGTCGATCGCCTCGATGCCGTTGCGCACCGTCGCGTGGGTCCAACGCTCCTTGCGCGCCACTCGCTCGAAGAGCTTGAGGATGACTTCTTCGTCGTCGACGATGAGTAAGGAGGTGCTTTTCACGTGCATGTCCTGCGGTTCGCCCCTACGAAAGAATGACCTTTTCCAACTGTCGGCGCTTGATCTTCTCGACCAGGGTCGTCCGGTTCAGCTTCAGCAAGGTCGCCGCCTTGTTCTTGTTCCAGGCCGTCTTCTCGAGGGCCCTTAGGATCAGCTCGTTTTCGAAGTCGTTGACCACGTTTTTAAAACTGATCCCGTTGTCCGGAATGTTGACGCTGGTGAAGATCTTCCCCCCGCCCTGCAGGAACTTCTCGGGCAGATCCTTGATCGAGATGACCTGTTCGGGCTTGAGGATCACCAGGCGCTCGATCGCATTCTCGAGCTCGCGCACGTTGCCCGGCCAGGCGTAATTGCTGAGCATCTGCATGCATTCGGGCGTCACCTGCGGCGCCTTCTTGCCGTTTTCCTTGGCGAAGCGCTGCAGGAAGTGCTCGATCAACATCGGAATGTCGCCCTTGCGCTCGCGCAAGGGCGGAATCCGGATCGGGATGACGTTGAGCCGGTAGAAGAGATCCTCCCGGAAGGTCCTCTCCTTGACCGCCCGCTCGAGGTTTTTGTTGGTGGCGGCGATGATGCGCACGTCGACCTCGACGCTGCGGCCCGAGCCGACCGGCTCGAAGCGCCGTTCCTGAAGGACCCGCAGCAGCTTGACCTGTAGCTTGGGGCTCATGTCGCCGATTTCGTCCAGGAAGAGCGTCCCGCCGTCGGCCATCTCGAAGCGCCCCGTGCGCGAGACGACCGCGCCGGTGAAGGCCCCCTTGACGTGGCCGAAGAGCTCGCTTTCCAGCAGGTCCTCGGGGATCGCGGCGCAGTTGACCGGCACCAGCGGCCGCTGGCTGCGGCGGCTGTTGTAGTGGATGGCCTTGGCGACCAGCTCCTTGCCGGTGCCGGACTCGCCCAACAGCAGGACGGTCGAGTCGGTGTCGGCCACCTTCGCGACCAGCTCGAAAATCGACTTCATGCCGTCGGAGACGCCGACGATGTTCTCCAAGCCGTATTTCAGGTTGAGCTGTTTCTTGAGCAGCCGGTTCTCTTCCCGGGTGCGTTGGTGCTCAAGGGCCTTTTGCACGAGGTTGAGGAGGTCGTCGAATTGGAAGGGCTTGGTGACATAGTGGAAAGCCCCGGCCTTGATCGCCTGGATCGCGGTATCGATGCTGCCGAAACCCGTCAGGATCATGCAGGCGGTCTGCGGGCTCACCTTCTGGAGGTACTGCACCAGCTCGATGCCGTCCCTATCGCCGAGCTTGAGATCGATCAGGGCCAGATCGATGCGGCCGCTCTCGAGGACCTTGGCCGCCTTGTCGAAGGTGTCGGCCAGCGTGACCTCGAATCCCTTCTCGGTGAGAAAACGCTCCAAGGCGCGAAGCACCGCGATTTCGTCGTCGACGACGAGGATTTGCGATTTCATCCCTTGTCTCCTTTGGGCACGCGGATCCGGAACACGCTGCCCTCGTTCACCCGGCTCGACACCTCGATCTGGCCGCCGTGCTCGCGGATGATGTTGTAGCAGATCGGCAGACCCAGTCCCGACCCGCCGCGCTGTCGCTTGGTCGTGAAGTAGGGATCGAAGATGTTCTTCAAATTTTCCTCGCTGATCCCCTCGCCGTCGTCCTCGACCTCGATCACGACCGACTTGTCGTCCTCGTGCGCCGACACGCGCACCGAGCCGCCCGGCTTGAGGGCCTGGAAGGCGTTGGTCAGGATGTTGGTGAAGACCTGCTCGAACTTGCTGGGACAGACCTCGACCGGGGTGAGCGGTTTCAAGGCCAGGTCGAGGCGGTAGTCCTGATCTTGGTATTGCACCTTCAGGTTGGGCAGGACTCGTTCGATCAAGACGCCGAGGTCGACGGGGCTTTTCTCGGCTCGCCCGGAGGGCCGCGACATTTCGAGCAGGTCCTCGAGGATCTTCTTGCAGCGCAGGGCGCTGCTCTCGATCTCCTTCAGGTCCTGGTAGAGCTGCGATTCCGGGGCCAAGCCCTGCATGGCCAACTGGGCGAAGGCCAAAACGCCCGCAAGGGGGTTGTTGATGTCGTGGGCGATGCCGCTGGCGAAGAGGCCTAGGGCGGCCATCTTCTCGCTTTGCAAGAGCTGGGCCTCGAGCTTTCGGATGGCGCTGACGTCCTGGTACTGGACGACCGCCAGACTCCCGCCCTTCCCGTCGTAGTCGCGGATCGGGAAGGAGCCGACCACGAAGGCGCGCTGGTCGCTGTAGGGCGTGAGCCGTTCGCGCCTCGGGCGTCCGCTGGCGAGACTCTCGCGCATCGGACAGCCGGAACATGGCGCCTTTTCTTTGGCGAAGATTTCGAAGCAGGGTTTGCCGATGAGCTCGCGGACCTTCAGGCCGGCGGAATCGGCGGCCGCCAAATTGGCGCGGACGATGCGGTAGTCGCGGGTGACGACCAGGACGGGGTCGAGGATGGCATCGAAGGTCGCCTCCCAGGCCCGCTTGCCCTCGGAGACGACCGCGAAGAGGTTTTTGAGCTCTTCGAGGTTCTCGGATTGTTCGGGCGGTGAGGCCCCTTCTTTCACATGCATGCTGCCTGCCCTCGACCTTGGAAAGGGGTTAAAGAATACCAGGGTGTCAGTAATCTGTCACTTTTATTCTCATTTTAATAGTCAGAAAATTTCATAAATGAAATTAGATTCTTAGACCCAAAGCGTCAAAAATCCCCCAGCGAATTTCTCGGGAATAAGCGGCGCGGGCTTTCCCGTTGACAGAAAATCCCGAGCCCATTAGGGTCCGAACGCCTTGAAGACACCAAGCACATACCAAGCCGCCGGCGTCAGCATCGACGCGGGCAACGCCTTCGTCGAGGCGATCAAGCCCTTGCTTAAAAAGACCAAGCGGCCCGAGGTGCTCACGCCTATCGGCGGCTTCGCGGGCCTGTTCAGCATCAACAAGCTGAAATACGACGAGCCCGTCCTGGTCTCCTCGACCGACGGCGTCGGCACCAAGCTCAAGCTCGCCAAGGACTTGCAGTCCTTCCGCGGCATCGGCATCGACTTGGT
>SZOV01000140.1 GCA_030263375.1 Deltaproteobacteria bacterium PRO3 | reverse complement strand
ACGCCCGCCGCGACGCCGACCCCGGGTCCCGAGGACGGCGACGGGGACGGCGTCCCCGACTCCGGCGACAACTGCCCGGCCCACTCCAATACCGAACAGACCGACAGCGACTCCGACGGGATCGGCGACGCCTGCGACGACGACTTTGCCGTCACCCCTGGAGACGATGACGGCGACGGCATCCTCAACGAGGACGACAATTGCGAAAACGTGGCCAATCCCCTGCAAGGGGACGCAGACCAGGACGGCCTGGGCGACGCCTGCGACACCGACATGGCCGTCAACATCCCCGACCGCTTCCCCGGCTTCGAGAAACCCGGGACCAGCTGCGGCCTGCGTCCCGGAGCCCTCGCTGGCCCGGCCTCATTGTGGATTTTACTTTCGCTGCTGCCTGCGCTAGGCCTGCGGGCATGCAGGAAGAGCTGATTCCCGACCTCTCCGAGACCATCTACACCGTCAGCGAGCTGACCCGGGAGATCAAGAACCTCCTCGAGGGCGAATTTTCGGGCGTCTGGGTCACCGGCGAGATCAGTAATTTCCACGCCCACAGCTCGGGGCATTTCTACTTCACCTTGAAAGATAAAGGCGCACAGCTCTCCACGGTGATGTTTCGGGGCGCCAACCGGCACCTGAAATTCAAGCTGGAGGACGGCCTCGAGGTGGTCGCCAAGGGCCGGGTCAGCGTCTACGAGCCGCGGGGGAATTATCAAATCATCCTGGACTACATCGAGCCGAAGGGGCTCGGCGCCCTCCAGCTGGCCTTCACCCAGCTGCGCAACAAATTGGCCGAGGAAGGGCTCTTCGACGAGGCGCGCAAGCGACCCCTCCCCTATCTGCCGCGGACGCTAGGCATCGTCACCAGTCCGACCGGCGCCGTCATCCAAGACATGATCCGCATCCTGAAGCGTCGCAATCCCCACGTGAACATCCTGCTCTATCCTGTCTCCGTGCAGGGCGAGGCCGCCGCGCCCGAGATCGTGCGCGGCATCGAGGCCCTCAACCGCCACGGCGAGGCCGAGGCGATGATCGTTGGCCGCGGCGGCGGGTCTTTGGAGGATCTCTGGGCCTTCAACACCGAGGCGGTGGCCCGGGCGATCGCCGCCTCGCAGATCCCCGTGATCAGCGCCGTGGGCCACGAGACCGATTTCACCATCGCCGACTACGTCGCCGACCTGCGGGCGCCGACCCCTTCCGCCGCCGCCGAGCTGGCCGCGCCGGTGGCGGCCGAATTGCGGCAGGCCCTGCGGGACACCCAGCGCCGCCTGCTGCGCGGCTATCGCCAGGGCCTGGAGAGCCGACGGGAGAAATTGAAATTTTGGATCAGCCACCTCAAGCACCCGAAGAAGCGCCTGGAGGAGTTGTCCCAGCACTTGGACGATCTCCGGGAACGGCTGAAGCTCGGCGTCGCGCGGTCGCTGGAGACGCGGCGCGCGAGCCTGAGGCTGCTCAGCGAAAAGCTGGAAGTCCTCTCGCCCTTGTCGATCTTGTCGCGGGGTTATTCGATCGTGCGGAAGCTCGAGGCGGACGGCCGCGAAGGGGCGGTGGTGAAGGACTCGGGGCAGATAAGGCCCGGCGACTCCCTGTCCCTGCGCCTGTTCAAGGGCTCGCTCAAGGCGAGGGTTTTGTGACCCTACAATAGCATTGACGACCGGCGCGCCCCAGGTTTAGGACCTTAGCCATGCCAAAAACCGAGAAAGATTCCTTCGAATCCTCGCTGCAGAAGCTCGAGGAAATCGTCGAGCAGCTCGAGGAACCGGATCTCCCCCTCGACAAATCTCTGAAGCTCTTCGAGGAAGGCATCAAGCAGGCCCGTTTCTGCGAAACCCGGCTCACTGAGGCCGAGGGCAAGGTGGAAAAACTGATCCAAGAAAACGAGGCCTTCAAGAAAGAACCGCTCGAGCTATGACCCAGCCCTTCGACCTCCCCGCATACCTAGAGACCCGTCGTCGCATCGTCGACCAGGCCCTGCGCGACTTCCTTCCGAAGGCAAGCGAGTGGCCCGAGCGCCTCCACGAGGCGATGAACTACAGCCTGAACGCCGGCGGCAAACGCTTGCGCCCGATCCTGGCCATCGCCGCCGCCGAGGCGCTGGGCAAGGATTATCACGCGGTCTTGGCCGCGGCCTGCGCCCTCGAGATGATCCACACCTATTCGCTGATCCACGACGACTTGCCGGCTATGGACGACGACGACCTGCGGCGCGGCCAGCCGACCAACCACAAGGTCTTCGGCGAGGCCATCGCGATCCTGGCGGGCGACTCGCTGCTGACCGAGGCCTTCTTCACCATCGCCAATGCGGCCCGGCCCGAGCAGGCGGCCGCCGCCCTCGAGGTAATCCGGCGCATCGCCCAGGCCAGCGGCTCACGGGGCATGGCGGGCGGCCAGGCCGTCGACCTGCTGAGCGAAAAGAAGAAGATCTCCGTCGCCGAACTGGAAAGGCTGCATCGCCACAAGACCGGCAAGCTGATCCAAGTCTCCATCGAGGCGGGCGCCCTCCTGGCGGGCGCCGACAAGCGGCAATTCGAGTCCTTAAGCCGCTTCGGCGAGTGCATCGGCCTGTCTTTCCAGATCGCCGACGACGTCCTCGACATCGAGGGCGGCGAGGAGATCGGCAAGGATATCGGCAGCGACGTCGCCAACGAGAAGGCGACCTACCCCGCTTTGCTGGGCCTGGAAGAATCCAAGCGCCTGGCGCATCAACTGACCGAAGAGGCCCTGGGCGTCCTGGGCGATTTCGACGCGAAGGCGGACCCGCTGCGCGAGATCGCCCGGTATGTGGTTTATCGGAAGAATTAATGCGAGCCGCCGTTTATTATCCCCCCGATTCGATTCGCGTTGAAGAAGTTCCCGTTCCGACGATCGGCGCCGGCGAGATCCTCCTCAAGGTCCGCGCCTGCGGCGTCTGCGGCACGGACGTCCTGAAGGTCACCCGCGCCCTGCCGAAGCGGCCCGTCGTCCTCGGACACGAGCTGGTCGGCGACGTCGTCGAGGTGGGCAAAGGCGTCCAAAA
The DNA here is from genome assembly GCA_030263375.1 of Deltaproteobacteria bacterium PRO3. Lineage (NCBI taxonomy): Bacteria > Deltaproteobacteria > Deltaproteobacteria bacterium PRO3. The sequence continues at coordinate 3,326 of SZOV01000140.1, read as the reverse complement.
GTTCAAGGCCGGCGACCGCCTGGTCGTCGCCCACCACGTCCCCTGCGGGCAATGCCACTATTGCCGCCACGGCAACCACTCGATGTGCCGACACTTCAAAGAGACCAACCTCGACCCCGGCGGTTTCGCCGAGTACCTGCGCATCCCCGCCGAGCACGTCGAGCAGACCGCCTTTAAAGTGCCTGCCCAACTGAGCGACGACGAGGGTCTCTTCACCGAGCCCCTGAGCTGCTGCGTGCGCAACGTGCGCCGGGCGAGATTGCTGCCGGGCGATTTCGCGGTGGTGGTCGGAATGGGTTCTATCGGCCTGATGATGGTCCAATTGCTGAAGTTGATTCCGACCCAAGTCTTGGCCTTGGACCTCTTCGAAGAACGCCTCGATCTGGCCAAGCGCCTGGGCGCCGACTTCGCGCTACGCGGCGACTCGCCGGACATCGCGGCCTTCGTCGCCGATCATACGGAAGGCCGCCGCGCCGACATCGTGGTCTTCACCGCCGGCGGCGGCCGGGTCTTTCAAAACGCCTTCGCTTGGGTGCGCGACGGCGGCGCCCTCAACCTCTTCGCCTCGCTCTCCGACAAGCCGGTCGAGGTGAGCCTGGACACCCTCTATCATCACGAGATCACCGTGTTCAGCTCCTATTCCCCTTCGCCGGAGGATCTGGTCGAGGCCCATCGCTTGCTGTGCGAGAAGAAAGTCCAAGTCTCCCCGTTGGTGACCCATCACGTCGACCTCGAGCAATTGCGGGAGTCCATCGATTGGATCACCGCGCAAAAGGCGATGAAGGTCATCGTCAACCCATGATGGATACTGTGGCCAAGCCCATGGCGGATCCGAAACCCTGGCATGGTCTCCGCGATGCCCTGTTCCGGCCTCGTACCTTCTTCAACGCTTTGAATCCCGAGGGTCCATGGACCTCTCCGCTCCTCTTCGCCGCGGCCCTATCTCTCCTGAGCGGAGCGGGCTTTGCCGTCAACGACCTCTTGTTCCCCCAGGGCAACGCCTTATGGGAGCCCTGGCCCTGGTATTGGAATCTCTTCGATTGGCCTTTGATCCTCGCCCTGGAGTTTCTGTTCCTGGCCTGGTTTCATCTCGTCCTGCGCTGGAGGGGCGGTGCCCATCACCCCTACCGCGCCACTTTCCGGGCCTACTGTTACAGCGCCGCACCCAATATCCTCTGTCTATTGCCCTTGCTGGGGATTTGGGTCGCCATCCTCTGGGGCCTGGGCCTATCGCTCTACGCGATCAAGACCTTGCAGAGGACGACGTGGACCCGTGTCGTCACGAGCTTCCTCATCGCCAATGCCTTGCTCGGCCTTGTGCTCTTCGGGCTGGTCTTTGCGGCCGGCTATTTTTTGCATTACTTCGAATAGTCCTTCCGGCTCACCGACTATAGGCATTGGCGCACAACGAAACCCTCCCATCATTTGAGAAAACCGGGTTAAGCTTGGAACGGGTGGCCGGGCGGGGGCCACCCGCCGCCCGCAGCTTGCGAGGACGGTGGGGGTGCAGACCGGACAGGACCCGTTCCAAGCTTAACCCGGTTTTCTCACACCTTATAGGTTACGAAGCGCCTGAAAATCGGTAAGTATTTCCGCTTGAAGTTCCAAAGTCCGAGGGTTAGCAAAGAATTCATGATGAAGTGGACCTCGCTGCGCCAGTTTGTCGACTTCCTTGCCACGAAGGGCGAGCTCGTCACGATCCGCGAAGAGGTCGATCCCGTCCTCGAGATCGCGGAGATCGCCGACCGCGTGATGAAGGCCGAGGGCCCCGCTCTGCTCTTCGAGAAGGTGAAGGGCAGCCCCTTCCCGCTGGCCATCAACCTCTACGGTTCGCGCCGCCGCATGAGCTGGGCCCTAGGCGTCGAGGACCTCGAGGAGATTCCCCGGCGCCTGAAGGAATTGCTGACCACCCAGCCGCCCGAGGGCTTTTGGGACAAGCTCAAGATGGTCCCCAAGCTGGCCCAAGTGGCCCGGTCCACTCCGAAGACCGTCGCCAAGGCCCCCTGCCAAGAGATCGTCTGGGACAAGATCGACCTGAACCGGCTGCCCATCCTGAAGTGCTGGCCCGAGGACGGCGGCCGTTTTATCACCCTGCCCATGGTGATCACCCAGGACCCCGATACCGGTCGCCGCAACGTCGGCCTCTATCGCATGCAGGTGCTCGACCACGAGACGACCGCGATGCACTGGCAGATCCACAAGGTCGGCGCGCGGCACTTCCAGCGCTATAAAGAGCTCAAGCGCAAGATGCCCGTCGCGGTCGCGATCGGCGGCGACCCGGTGCTGACCTACTGCGCGACCGCGCCCCTTCCCGACCAGGTCGACGAGATCCTCTTCGCCGGCTACCTGCGCGGCGCCCACGTCGAGATGGTCGACTGTCACGACAGCGAGCTGCAGGTCCCGGCCTCGGCCGACTTCATCCTCGAGGGCTACATCGACCCCGAAGAAGAGCTCGTGGACGAAGGCCCCTTCGGCGACCATACCGGTTATTACACGCCGGTCGAAAAGTTTCCCCGCTTCCACGTCAAACAGATCACCCAGCGCCGCGACCCCGTCTACCTGACGACGATCGTCGGCATCCCGCCGATGGAGGACAAATTCCTGGGCCTGGCCACCGAGCGGCTCTTTTTGCCGATGATCCAGATGACCTTTCCCGAGATCGTCGACATGCACCTGCCGGCGGAGGCCTGCTTCCACAACCTCTGCATCCTCAGCATCAAGAAGGCCTACCCCGGCCATGCCCAGAAGATCATGCACGCGCTCTGGGGCATGGGGCAGATGATGTTCTGCAAGTGCTTCATCGTCGTCGACCACGACGTCGACGTGCACAATTTCGCCGAAATCGTCTGGCGCGTCAGCAACAACATCGACGCCAAGCGCGACCTGACGGTGGTGGAAGGACCGGTCGACCACCTCGACCACGCCGCGCCGCGCCAGTTCGTCGGCGGCAAGCTGGGCATCGATGCCACCCGTAAATGGAAAGAGGAGGGCTATACCCGAGAATGGCCGAAGGACATCCAGATGAGCGAGTCGATCCAGAAGAAGGTCGACGCGCTCTGGCCCAAGCTGGGTATTTCCCTGAAAAAGCCATGAAAAAAACCATCCTGACCCTCTTGCTGCTCCTTGCGGCCACCACGCTGGTCCTGCGCTTTATCGAAGTCGAAATGCCGCCGTCCCCACCCAAAAAACCCCCGGCAAAAAAATGCCTCGCCGGCGAGGCCGCCCAGCCCGGCACCGACGCCGAGGGCGAGCCGCTGGCGACCTGCGCGGAGCTCGACGCGATCAACCAGGCCTACCTCCGCGACATCAAGCCCATCTTCGCGGCC
>SZOV01000139.1 GCA_030263375.1 Deltaproteobacteria bacterium PRO3 | reverse complement strand
CTTGGCGGGCCACCGCGTCGTGCAGGGCCGGCTCGAGCCCGGCAAGGGCCTGGCCAACGAGGACCCTTTGCGTTTCTTCCTGGACGCCGACGGCCTCCAGCCCCGGCACTTCAAGGACCTGTTTCACTTCCTGCGCGGCGGCACCCCTGGCGGCAGGCTTTGGCTCTTGGAATACAACGACGAGAAGGTCCGCCCCGATCTCGCCGCCTCGCTGGAGGCCCTCGGGCAGGAAGAATCCGTCCTCGACCTGCGCCTGCGAAACCTGAACTTCGAGGAGACGCGCGCCTTCCTCGACAAGGCCCTCAAACTCGAACTGCCCGAGGCCCTGACGCGGGACCTCTACGCGCGCACCCAGGGCAACCCACGCCTCCTGACCGAGACCAGCCGCGAGCTGCTGCTGAGCGGCCTGCTCGACCGCAAACACCTCACGGAAGAGACCTTGCTGCAATTGAAGCTGCCGAGCAGTGTCTCCGAGATCTTCGGCGAGCGCATCCGCCGCCTCGACATGGGGCCGCGCCATCTTCTCGACCTCCTCGCGGCGGCCCGCGAAGACGCCCGGCTCGCCCCGCTGGCGTCCCTCGGCGAAATGAGCCCCGCCGCGGCGCGCGAGGCCCTCTCCGAGCTGCTGCACCTGGGCCTGATCCAAACCGCCCCTTCCGGCTCGGCCGAGTCCTACCGGATCGCCCACCCGGCGCTCCGCGAGCTGATCCTAGCCGGCTTAAGCGAATCGCGCCGCCGGCAACTCCACCAAGGATGGCTGGAGGATTACGAGCGGGAAAGCGCCGCGGGCGCCGAGCCCCGCCCCGAGACGGTCTTCTCCCTCGCCCATCACGCCCTCGAGATCCCCGACCATCCCCAGGCCGCGAAATACGCAATCCGAGCGGCGGAGCTGCACTTCGCGCGTGAGGATTTCGACGAGGCCATCGCCTTCTGCGAGCGGGCCTTGGCCGCAAACCCCGCCAAGGAGGCCAGCGACCCGCTCCTGCGGCTGGCCGCCAACGCCTACGGCCGCCTGGGCCGCTTCAAAGAATCCGTCGCCAAGATCGAGCTATGGCGCGCCGAGGGGCACGCCGATCCCGAAGGGCTCAACGAGGTCAAGTTTTGGCTGGCGACCGGCCTCGCCTATAAAAATTTGGGCAATGTCCCCGAGGCGCGCCGCCGTTTCGAGCGCTGCCTGGCCGCCGCCGATCCCGCCAACGCGAAACAAAAGCCCTTCCTGGTGCGAGCCCACTCCCTGCTCGGCCTGCTCGACCTCGAGGCGAAACGACTGGACGAGGCCGGAGGGCACTTCGAAAAAGCCTTGGCCCTGCTTCCCCCCTCCAGCGAGCAGACCGCCGAGGTCCTCAAACACCGCGCCCTCTTGGCAGCGGAGCGCCGCGATTGGACGGGCGCGGAGGCCCTGCTCGAAGAGGCCCGGGCGATGTATGCCTCTCTGCAAGACCACCACGGACAATTCTCCATCGCCCTCGAGCTCGGCAACCTGGCCCTCGACCGGGGGCATCTCGAGGCCGCGGAGGCGGCCTACGGCGAGGCCCTGGACCTGGCCTCCCGGCACCACGACGACAACTCGCTGGCCCGCGTCTACCAGAACCTCGGCGTCCTCGCCTGCCGCCGCGGCGACTACCCCAGGGCCCTGGAGGTGCTGACGAAGGCCCGCGAGATCTTCGCCTTCCTCGGCAACTCCTTCGAGCGCGGCCTCAATTTCCTCCAGCTGTCCCTGGCCCAGGCCTCGGTGGGCCGTTTCGCCAAGGCGGAGGAATATTGGCGCTCCGCCCTGGCGCAGGGCGAGGGCTCCCCCGAATTCCTGCAGCGCCAGGCGCGGGTCGGCCTCTGGCTGGGCCTGCTCCGCGACGGCAAGGCGCCGGCGGACGCCGATGCGGCGGCCGTCGCCACCGAGACCGAGACTCCCTCCTGGGACCTCGAGGCGCGGCTGCTGCGCCTGAACCTGCGCCGGGATCCGGCCGACCGCGAGGCGGCCCGCCGCCTGCTGGGCGAGATTTACCAAAAACTTCCCGACCCGCTAAAGATCAGCTTCGAAGACCGCGCCGATTACCGGCACTGGGTCTTGGGCGAAATCCCCAACGCTTCACCTTCCGAAAAGGAGAGCCTCCCCATGGACATCCTGCAAAGGCTGACCGCCATCACCACCGAGCTGCTCGGCTCGAACAACCTAGACCAGGTCCTCGTCAAGCTCATGGACGCCGCCATGGAGCTTTCCAAGGCCGACCGCGGTTTTTTGGTCATCCGCAACCCTCAATCGCCCGGCCCCATCCCCGGCTACGAAATCAAGGTGGCGCGCAACGTCTCGAAAGAGATGATCGAGAAGCAGGACTCCTCGATCAGCCTCTCGGCGATCCGCGAGGCGATGCAGGGCGGCGAGGCCCTGGTCACCGACAACGCCCTCCAGGACTCCCGCTTCGAGACCGCTGAGAGCGTGCACCAGCTGGAGCTGAAGTCCATCCTCGCCCTGCCGCTCAAGGGGACTAAGGGCGTGATCGGGGCGCTCTACCTCGACCACCGCTACGAGACGAACATGTTCCGCGGCACGGACCTGAACGTGTTGCAGATGTTCGCCAACCAATCCGCCTTGGCCCTGCAGAAGGCGCAGATGATCGAGGACTTGGAGAAGGCCAACGCGAAGCTTTCCGAGACGGTCGAGGAGCAGGCCGGCGAATTAACCGTGCTCAAGCGCGAGGTCGAAGACCAGCGGCACAAGCTCACCTTCGAATACAAGGACATCGTCGGGCAAAGCCCCTCCATGCTCGAGGTGCTCTCGCTGGTCGACCGCATCACCGAGACCACCGTCCCCGTCTGGGTCTACGGCGAATCGGGCACCGGCAAGGAGATGATCGCCCGCGCCCTCCACTTCAACAGCTCGCGGGCGAAGAAGCCCTTCGTCAGCGAAAACTGCTCCGCCCTGCCCGAGACCCTGCTCGAATCCGAGCTCTTCGGCCACAGGAAGGGCGCCTTCACCCACGCCGACCGCGACAAGAAGGGCCTGCTGGAATACGCCAACGGCGGCACCGTCTTCTTGGACGAGATCGCCGACATGAGCGCGACGATGCAGGCCAAGCTGCTGCGCTTCCTGCAGGAGGGCGAGATCCGCCCGCTGGGCTCCAACGAGCTCATCAAGGTGGACGTCCGCGTCGTCTCGGCCAGCAACCGCGACTTGAGCGAGCTGATCGCCGAGGGGAAATTCCGTGAGGACCTCTACTACCGCTTGAACGGCGTGACGGTGGTGCTGCCGCCCCTGCGCGAGCGGATGGAGGACCTCCCGATCCTGGTCCAGCATTTTCTAAAAAAGCTCGCTAAGGACGAAAAGAAGGAACCCCTCGAGATCGCCCCGGAGGCCCTCGAGATGCTCATGGAATACCAATGGCCCGGCAACGTCCGCGAACTCGAGAACACCATCCGCACCGCCTGCCTCTTCCACCAGAAGGGCAAGCTGGTGCCGAAGTCCTTCAACTTCAAGAAGACGATGAGCGGCGGCATGACCCTGCCCAAGGCCGTCTCCGCCGGCGCCGCGCCCGTCAAGCCCACGGCGGGAAAGCCCGCCAAGGCGGCGAGCGGCGCCGCCCAACCCATGTCCGACGAGAAGCGCATCCTTCTGGAGGCCCTCTTCGAGCACGGCTACCACAAGGGACTGGCCGCCCAGGCCCTCGGCATCTCGCGGCGCTACCTCTACACGCAGATGATGCGCCACGGCGTGCCGATCAGCCGGATCGAGATGAAGTCCTTCGTCGAGGAGCAGTTAGGAAAAAAATAAGGCAGCGATTGGGTGCGCCGAGGGGACCGTCATTGGACCTTCAAAATCTGCAAAGTTTGGGGGGACAGCTTCAGCGGACCCATCGGCCGCGTGTAGCGAATCAGGCCCTGTTGCGCGGTCGCGGCGATGCCTTCCTTCGCGATCTGCATAAATCCATCGACCGACAGAGGGCCGACCTCGGGCGGGGGGTTCTGGGGCAAGAGGTAAAACACGACGATCTCCTGCGGGTAGAGATCCAACTCTCCTAAGTCCACGATTCCGGAGCTCTTCACCGGAAAATCCCGATAGGTCGCCCCTTCACAGACGGTGACGCTCGAGTTCCCATGGGCTCTCGGCAAGTGCAACAGATACCAGAGCAAGGGACTCGAGGCGGTCGGGTTGTTGTGCTCCTCCGGAGGCATGTTCTGGAGGATGTCGGCGTCGTTGTGCGGCCCGCAGTTGATGGCCCGGACATAGCGCCCCTCGCAGGCCAAACAGGGGACCTCTTTGTATCCGCCGAGGTCCTTGAAGATCTTCAAGACCTGGGCAGCGGGCAAGTTTCCGGGGACCGAGGGCAGGATGTAATCGTAGCCCGCCCCTTGGGCTAAGGGCTCTCCCGCAAAGAACAGCGAGTATTCGCGGTAGAAATAAGGCTCGAGGTCAACGTTGGAGGACTGCGAACCCAAGGTCCCGTCGCCGCCCGCTTGACCCAGGACCGGTTGGTCCAAGGGCGAGGCAGGGCCCACGGCCGCCTGACCGGGGCTGTCGAGGGCGCCGCCCCCCGGACCCGCACCGACGGCGCCGGGCCCCGAACCCCCGCTCCCCGCGCAGGCCGTCAGGGCCAAAACCGTCATCATTGCCGTCAAAAAACCTCGCATGCGTCTCCTCTACTCTACCAAGTCTCGAACCTTGAACTTATCGAAGACCGGATTGGCTTGCTCGACGGGACCTCCCGGGTTCACTTCCGGGGCTTGGACCGGCATCACGGCCTTATCCTTGTCCTTCAGATTATCCAGGCTGATCCCGTCGTCTTGAGGGATGGGCTTGGGGAACCCGCTCGGCACGTTGTAGCGCGCCTGGAAAACCCGCAGCCAGGTGAAGGGATGCGTCTCCGGCTTGTCCGAGCAGGCGGTGACCGCGTAAAACTCGTCGGCGTTCTGGAAGGACGTGGCCCCCGAGACCGGCGTTATCGGCTTGGCAGAAAGCAGGATCATGTAGAGGTGGTTGGCCTGAATGGGCAAGTCCTTCAGCGTGACTTCGCCCACGGATCCCACCACAAAGTCTTGGTAGACGGCCTGGGCGATCAGCTCGGGCTTCACGAAGTGCTTGCGGACCCCCGTCATGAACATGAGGAAATTGAATTTTTCTTGGAAGGGATTGAAGCCGGGGTCGCCCATGTCGATGAGCCGAACGACGCGGCCCGCGCAGTCGGAGCAGATCTCCTCGTTGACCACGGGCTCTTTTTGGTTTTTGACCACCAACCCGGGCGTCGGGAAATTTTTCTGCTCTTGACCGAGAATGTACCAGTTGCCGCCGTCCACCAAGGTCTCGCCGGTGAAGCGGAGGGTGTAGGGAAAGAGACATTCGTCGCCCATCTCTTGGATATCGGACTGGCTGCCCAAGGTCCCCTGCTGGGCGAAATTGCCGCCGCCCCCGCCGCCGAGCGGACCGCCGCCCGCTCCGCCCGCGCCGGTACCGTCCACGGCGCCGCTGCAGGCCGCCAAGAGAAATAAGAGCAGGTATTTCTTCATATCCATCCCCTTTCGCGAACGAGGCTATTCTGCCCCATCCCGCCGCGGCTTCCAATGCGATTCTCGCGCGGCCCGCCGTCCTCCTGCCTCATTTGGAGCCCCCTGGCAACACGCGCAGCTTGGCCGGCTCGTTGAGCCGAATGAGGTCGATGGGCTGGTAGGGATCGAGGTAGCCCATGGGCGGCCTCACCCAGATCCCGCGCGCGAATCGATATTCCTTGTTCATCGCCACCTTTAGAAATTGCTCGTATTCGCCGGGGTCCTCGAGGTTCATCTCGACCGGAGCGACGGCGATCGGGGCCCCTTCGGGAATCAGCAAAACATAGATCACGTGCCCTGTCTTGGCCGGGATCTGGGGCATCTTAATTTGATTGCCCGCCCCGATCCCGACATCGACGTAGGTGGCCTTTTTGGGATTGTTCTCCGGTTTCAACCTTCCCATCCTCAGGTCGTAGAGATAGGGCCCCGACTCTTTGTAGGCCACAGGCAAGGGTCCCAGGTCGAACCAGCGCAGGACCCTCCCCTCGCAGCCCTTCGGATCGGGGGCGCAGAGCCCGCCCTCTTCTTTGCTGAAAAACGTCTCGCGCACTACGGCGCCGGCCGGGAAAAATTCTTGTCCGGCGTCCTTGGTATAGGTCCACTTTTTCAAATCCTCGTTGTCGTCCTCGAAGGCTAGGAAAAGACTCGGCATCAAGGTACCCGATTCCATGGTGTAAGTGGGCGGCTGAGAGCCCAGCAGCCCCCCCGAGGTGTTGGCGGCATAGACCACCGCCTGGGAAGAGGATTGAAGCTGGCCCTCGCCGTAAGTGGACCCGGCGCCGTCGGATTTGGGTGCGGACGG
>SZOV01000138.1 GCA_030263375.1 Deltaproteobacteria bacterium PRO3 | reverse complement strand
GATCGAGACCGACACCTTCGGCGGCACCCCGCTGGTGCTGGCCGAATACGGCCTGCAGGACCGTGCCTACGAGATCAACCTCAAGGCCGCCCGCCTCGCCCGCGAGGCCGCGGACAAATTTTCCACTCCCGATAAGCCGCGCTTCGTCGCCGGCTCGATGGGCCCCACCACCAAGGCGATCAGCGTCACCGGCGGCGTCACCTTCGAGGAGCTGATCGAGCACTTCGCCGCCCAGGCCAAGGCCCTCTACGACGGCGGCGTCGATTACTTCCTCCTCGAGACCTGCCAGGACACGCGCAACGTCAAGGCGGGCATTTTGGGGATCCAGCGCGTGTTGGAAAATGAAAAGGAACAGATCCCCATCGCCGTCTCGATCACCATCGAGCCGATGGGCACGATGCTGGCCGGGCAAGGAGTCGAGGCCCTGGCCGCCTCGCTCGAGCACGTCGACCTCCTCTACATAGGCCTCAACTGCGCCACCGGGCCGGAGTTCATGACCGACCACATCCGCACCCTCGCCGGCATGGCCGGGACCCGCGTCGCCTGCGTGCCCAACGCGGGCCTGCCCGACGAGGAGGGGCGCTACCTCGAGACCCCCGAGATGATCGCGGCGGTTTTAAGGCGCTTCGGCGAGGCGGGCTGGGTGAACCTTTTGGGCGGCTGCTGCGGGACCCACGCGGGGCACATCGAGGCCTTGAGCCGCCTGGCCCGCGAGCTCAAGCCGCGCGCCGTTCCCGAACGCCATGTCTCGACCTTGAGCGGCATCGACTACCTCGAGATCACCGACGACAAACGGCCCGTCCTGGTCGGCGAGCGGACCAACGTCATCGGCTCCCGCAAGTTCAAGAACCTCATCATCGAGGAGAAGTTCGAGGAGGCCGCCGAGATCGGCCGGGCCCAGGTTAAGCAGCTGGCGCAGATCGTCGACGTCTGCTTGGCCAACCCCGATCGCGACGAATTCGAGGACATGCGGCGCTTTTTGGAGGAGCTGATCAAGAAGGTTCGCGTGCCCCTGATGATCGATTCGACCGACGCGCGCGTCATCGAGATGGCGCTGACCTACAGCCAGGGCAAGGCGATCATCAATTCGATCAACCTCGAGGACGGCGAGGAGCGCTTCGAGTCGGTGGTTCCGCTCGCCAAGAAATTCGGCGCCGCCCTGGTCGTCGGAACCATCGACGAGGACAAGGTGCAGGGCATGGGGGTGAGCCGCGCGCGCAAGCTCGAGATCGCGCGCCGCTCCTACGACCTGCTGGTGGGCAAGTACGGCGTCAAGCCCGAGGACATCTATTTCGATCTCCTGGTCTTCCCGGTAGGCACCGGCGACGCGCAGTACAAGGGCTCGGCGGTCGAGACCATCGAGGGCATCCGCCTGGTGAAGGAGGCCTTTCCGCGGGTCAAGACCGTCCTGGGCGTCAGCAACGTCTCCTTCGGCCTCCCGCCCGCGGGCCGCGAGGTCTTGAACTCGGTCTACCTCTACCACTGCGTCAAGTCGGGCCTCGACTTGGCCATCGTCAACTCCGAGAAGCTGGAGCGTTACGCCTCGATCCCCGAGGAAGAAAAAAAGCTGGCCGAAGACCTGCTGTGGAACCGCGGCGCCGATCCCATCGCCGCTTTCGCCGCGCACTTCCGCGAGGCCTCCTCCCGCCTGGTGAAACCGAAGGAGGAGCTGCCGCTGGAAGAGCGCCTGCCGCGCTACATCCTCGAGGGCAGCAAGGAAGGCCTGCGCGAGGACTTGGACGAGGCGCTCAAGAAATACAAACCGCTTGAGATCATCAACGGCCCGCTGATGCGCGGGATGGACGAGGTCGGACGCCTCTTCAACAACAACGAGCTGATCGTGGCCGAGGTCCTGCAAAGCGCCGAGGCGATGAAGGCGGCGGTCAGCCACCTCGAGCCTTTCATGGAAAAGGCCGACAGCGGCGGTCGCGGCAAGGTCATCCTGGCGACGGTGAAGGGCGACGTCCACGACATCGGGAAGAACCTGGTCGACATCATCCTCAGCAACAACGGCTTCCACGTCGTCAACCTGGGCATCAAGATCCCGCCCGAGCAGCTGATCGCGGCGATCCACGAGCACAAGCCCGACATCGTCGGGCTCTCGGGCCTGCTGGTGAAGTCCGCCGAGCAGATGGTGATCACCGCCGAGGACTTGAGCAAGGCCGGGATCCAGACGCCCGTCCTGGTCGGCGGCGCCGCGCTTTCCGAAAAATTCACCGACAACAAGATCGCCCGCGCCTACGAGGGCTTCGTCGCCTACGCCAACGACGCGATGAACGGCCTGGAGCTCGCCAAGCGCATCCGCGACCCGCACGGCTTCAGCGAGCTCAAGCGGCAGCTCGAGGAGCGGCGCAAATCCGCCAAGCAGGAGACCTACGTCAAGGTAAGCGTCGCCCCGGCGGGCGAGACGCGATCCGCGGCGGTCGAGGCGTTGCAAGATTTTCCCCCACCGGCCGACCTCGAGCGGCACGTCCTGAAGAATACGCCGGTCGACCAGCTTTGGGATTACGTCAATCCCCTGATGCTCTACGGCCGGCACCTCGGGCTGAAGGGCGGACTGGTCAAGCTACTGGAAGCCGGGGATCTGAAGGCCCTGCGCGCGGCCGAGGGCGGGGAGAAGGCGCTGGAGGTCTACGAGACGGTCGAGGCCTTGAAAGCGGAGTGCCGGTCCCTGTTGAAGCCGAAGGCGGTCTTCCAGTTTTTCCGCGCGGCGAGCCGGGGAAATCGGGTCTTCCTCTACGACGCCGCCGGAAAAGAGCTGGCCTCGATCGCCTTTCCGCGCCAGGCCAAGCCCGAGGGCCTTTGTCTAGCCGACTACGTGGCCCCGCGCGCCCCGGGACAAGCCGCCTTGGACCATCTCGCGATGTTCGTCGTGGGCGTGGGCGAGGGGGTGCGCGAGCTCGGCGAGCGCTGGAAGGCCGAGGGGAAGTACCTCAAGAGCCACGCCTTCCAGGCCTTGGCCCTCGAGACGGCGGAGGGCTTCGCCGAATTCTTGCATGCCCGGCTGCGCGCGATGTGGGGCTTCCCCGATCCCCTCGACATGACGATGATGCAGCGCTTTCAGGCGAAGTACCGCGGCAAGCGCTATTCCTTCGGTTATCCGGCCTGCCCCAACCTCGAGGATCAGAAGATTTTGTTCGAGCTGCTCAAGCCCGAGGAGATCGGCGTCCAGCTGACCGAGGGCTTCATGATGGAGCCGGAGGCCTCGGTGTCGGCGCTCGTCTTCCACCATCCCCAGGCGGTCTATTTCGGCGTCGGCGATTCCGTCTAAAGGAAAGGCCGGCCCGGAGGTCCGGACCGGCCCTGTCTTTTGCCAGGAGGGAAGAGAAATCCGTCAGTAGACGCAGGCGACTTCCCGCGCGTCCACCACGCCGTTGCGGTTGTAGTCGCAGCGGCGTTCTTTCCAGGTGTTCACGTAGCGGTGGTTCATCGCGTAGCGCTCGCGCCAGCCGATGTAGCCGTTGCGGTTGAGGTCGTACTTGGCCTCGATCGGCGTGTTGACGCGGTAGTCGTGGTAACGATGATACGAGTGTTTGTGTTTTTTATGGTGGAATCTCGAGCAGGCCTGGGATTCCGCCGCCGAGAGCAGGGTGAATCCGCCCAAGAGCAGGGCGAGGGCCAAGAGCCAGGGTTTCGTCCTTCGCATGTGTGTCTCCTTTTCAGGTCTTGTTGAAGCTGGGAGGATTCGGGCCCGCCTCCTTCGTGAAGATAGACCCGGCGGGTGAGAAGGAGTTAAAGAGGGATGGAAAAGACCCCTCCCGGAAAGGGAGGGAGGCCGAGGTTTTTCCGATTCAAGGGCTTGAAACCTAACAATATTTATTTTTTGGACCCATCGAAGGCCTCGGGTTCCCCCAAGGCGCCGTTGAGGATATGCTGATCCCATGAAGCTCAGGTCCATATTTCTGTTTGCCGCGCTGTTCTCGATGCCCGCGGGACTCTTCGCCCAGGCCTCGGACGCCAATACCGCCGCGGCGGCGATTCGCGACTTCATGCTGGGGTATTACCTGAAGGACGAGGCCGCCCTGCGCCGCGTCCTTCCGGCGGGGACCGATCCGAAACCCTTGCTGGAGCACGCCGACCTTCCCGCCGAGCGGCAGGCCGCCTTTCGCATCCGGATCGAGGAGCTCAAGCCCGGCAAGACCTATCCCTCCGCGGCCGCGGACCCGAATCGCGCCATCGTGACCTTCAAGGTGGGCGAGGAGCCTTGGCTGCTGCCGGTCCTGCGCGAGGCGGAGGCCTGGAAGGTCGACCCGCGCTACGCCCTTGCGGCCCGTTCGGGATTCACCGATCAGGATCCGCGCGGCGTCATCCGGCGCTTCGCGGCCGGCCTTTTCGCCCGCGACAAGAAGGCCCTGGCCTCGGTCGTCCTGCTGCGCACCGAAAAGGAGCTCGACGCCATGCTCAAGGAAAACAAGTTGGGCTATGACGACCGCCAACGCCTCCGTGAATTGGCCGACCTGATGCCGATGGCGCCGACGCGGACGGGGGAAGACATCCTCTTCCCCAACGGCGAGCTGCGCACCGTCCTCAACGATGAGAGCGAGCAAACCTTCTTGGCCTTGATCGGCTTCTGCGAGCTGCCCTTCCGGGTGAAGAACATCGACGGCCTGTGGAAGGTGGTGCCGCAGCCCTACGCGGAGGCCCTGAAAGCGGCGGGCATGGCCGGAAAATAGCCGCGGGGCTTGCTTTCCAATGAAATCTCCGCTACCTGGCCGCATGCTCCGTCGGCTCGGGCTCGTCCTTGTCAATGTGCTCTTTTGGGCATTCTTCGTCGTCACCTCGATGGTGTTGGTGGTGGGCGCCTTCTTCCTGAGGGTCCTTACCAAGCCCTTCGACCCCAATTTGCGGGCCTTGCAGCAGTACAGCTGCTTTTGGTCCAGCCTCTACCTCTGGTTCAATCCCTTCTGGTCGCTGGAGAAGAGCGGCCTCGCCGGCGTCGACCGCCGCAAGGCCTACGTGATCGTCGCCAACCACCAGTCCATGGCGGACATCCTCTGCGTCTTCAATACCTACCTGCACTTCAAGTGGGTGGCGAAGAAATCCCTCTTCAAGGTGCCCCTGCTCGGCTGGAACATGAGCTTCAACGGCTACGTCCCCATCGACCGCGGCAACCCCGAGAGCCGGGAGGAATGCCTGCGGCGCTGCCGCGAGTGGTTGGACAAGGGCTCCTCAGTGTTTTTTTTCCCGGAGGGCAGCCGGTCCCACGACGGAAAACTTCGTCCCTTCAAGATCGGCGCCTTCCGCCTCGCCGTCGAGTCCGGTTACGACGTCCTTCCCATCGTGATCCGGAATTCCCTGCACGCCATCCCCAAGCACTCGCGCCTGCTCAGCGGCAAATCCCGGATGGAGCTGGAGGTCCTGCCGCCCATCGCCGTAACGCCCTATCAGGGGCAGGGGCTCGAGGCGGGGGCTGAGGCCCTGCGCCGCGAGGCCGAGGTTCGGATCGCCGCAAGGCTGGATGACAATTGTCCACAAGCCCCCATCGAAACTGGTCCCGAACAAGCCGTAATTTAAAGAAGTTTTTAAGTGCCTCTCTTTTGGGCTTATGTTACAAAGTCCCTACACCTCATCCAGAAAGGGAGGCTTATGACCCCAGAACAAGCACAGATGCAGATGCAAATGGAACAGGTCATGGGAAGCGGCGTGGGAATCGGTATCCTCGTCGGCTACCTGGTGGCCTACATCTTTTTCGCGTTCTGTCTGGCGAAGATCGGAGAAAAGCTCGGCGTGTCCTTCGGGAAGGGATTTATCATGTCCCTGATCCCGATCGTCAACATCGTGTTCATCCTCCAGCTCGCCCAGAAGCCTATCTGGTGGATCATCCTACTCATCATCCCGATCGTCAATTTGGTGATCTTGGTGCTGGTGTGGATGAAGATCGCCGAACGGCGCGGCAAGCCGGGATGGTGGGGCGTCTTGATGCTGATCCCCATCGCCAATTTCATCGTCCTCTTGATATTGGCCTTCGGGAAGGGCGGCGGGGCGGCGGCCACCGCGTAGCTGGTTTAACAAGGGCTGTTGAAAAAAACACCGGTGGTTGGGCCAAGCCGCCGTAGGCGGATTGGCGGGTCCCGAAAATCCGAAGGATTTTTTGGGCGTTATATGAAGCCGGATTTACTCCGGCGGGAATAAAATATTTTTTCAACAGCCTCCAATAGGGGCGCTTCGGCGCCCCGTTTTTTTACCGGCGGTCCGGCCCCTTTTTCCCGGGGTCCTTGTTGGGCGGATTCGAGGGGCGGTCTTCCGCACCGGGGCGGACGTTGGAGAGCGCCCGCGTGACCTCGGCGAAGAGGCCGGTGCGCGGGGGCCGGGCCGCGCTTGGGATGACGCCGCTGGCGGGCCGGTTGGGGGC
>SZOV01000137.1 GCA_030263375.1 Deltaproteobacteria bacterium PRO3 | reverse complement strand
TGCGCTTGGAGCGGCCGGAGGCGGAGGCGCCATCCCGCTATCGCCTGCCGGAGGCGGCGGGGGCGGAGGAGGCGGTGGTGGCGGCGGGGGTGGAGGCACCGGGGCCTCCGGGGCGGCCGCGCCTTCCGCGCCCGCTCCGGGCGCCAGGCTCTTGGTATCGGTCGCCGCGGGCGCGGGGGCCTCTTTTTCGGCCTTTTTGCAGGCCGTTCCGCCGAGGGCCACCAGGGCGCCCAACAGGAATAAACTGGAGAGATAGCGTTTCATAGGGTCCGACTCCTTGACGGTCTTCCACCCGGGCGACGGGGTTTCTTCAAACCGCCGCCGACGCGGGTGATCCGAGATGATAAAAAACGTTGCGGATGCTTTCCAGGGAGGAATTTTTGTAAAGGGGGCCCTCTTCCGGGTCAAGCGAATAAAAAGTCCAATCTTCCCCGACCCCTGGCGGGCCGAACCGCGTTATTCCTATTGCGGGCCCAGGGTCGGCATGTTAGGCCACCGCAAATCCTGGGTTCCCACCATTATGGCTAAGTCCTCCAACGGTATGAAAAAATCCTTCTTCTCCCGCGTGCTCAAGTTCTTTAAATGGGTCGCGATCGCCGGCGTCGTCGGCATCGCCCTCGTCGGCATCGGCGGTTACGCCTTCTACCTGCACATCTCGAAGGACCTCCCGAAGCTCGACAAGATCGAGGACTACCGGCCGCCCGTCATGGCCGAGGTCTTCGACGACTCGGGCAAGAAGATCGGCGAATTCTGGACCGAGGCCCGCATCCTGACCCCCATCGAGAAGATTCCCAAGAAGATGATCGAGGGCTTCGTGGCCAGCGAGGACGACCGGTTCTTCCAGCACTCCGGCGTCGATCCCTACGGCATCGCCCGCGCCTTCTGGACCAACCTGCAGGCGGGACACGTCGTGCAGGGCGCCTCGACCATCACCCAACAGGTGACCAAGGCCCTGCTTCTCTCGCCCGAGCGCACCTACGACCGGAAGATCAAAGAGGCCATCCTCGCCACCAAGATCGAGCGCAACCTGACCAAGGATCAAATCCTTTACATCTATCTCAACCAGACCTTCTTCGGAAACCGCGCCTACGGCGTCGCCGCCGCCGCGCGCAACTACTTCCACAAAAACCTCGAGGACCTCAACGTCGCCGAGATCGCGATGATCGTCGGTCTCGCCAAGGCCCCTTCCCTGTTCAACCCCTTGGTCAATCCGACCCGCGCCGTCCAGCGCCAGCACTACGTCATCGACCGCATGCGCGAAGAGGGCTACCTCACCGCCGACCAGGCCAAGGAAGCGAAGGCCTTTCCCATGAAGATCTACGAGGCCGGTACCGACAAGGACTTCAACAAGAAGTACGCCCCCTACTTCGTCGAGCACGTCCGCCGCGCCCTGCAAAAGAAGTACGGCAACGAGCTCTACACGGGCGGCTGGAAGATCTACACCACGGCCAGCCTCGAGATGAACCAAGAGGCCCAAAGGGCGGTCCAGCGCGGACTCGATCAATACGCGAAGCGCTTCGGCTACCGCGGCCCGGTCGAGCGCCTGAGCGGCGAGGCTCAGATCGAGGCCTTCTTGAAGAAGCAGCACATCGAGCTGCTGAGCGAAAAGGAGGACATCGATCAGTTCTCCGACCCTCAGTACAAGCGCGCGATGTCGGTGCCCACCCCCATCGAGCCCGATCGGCGCTATCCCGCGGTCGTCTCGGGGGTCGCGGCCAACGGGATCAAGATCCGGGTGGGGCGGCAGGACGGCTTCATCTCCCGCGAGGACTATGCCTGGGCCAAGACGCCGGCCCGCGGCGCCCAGCCCTGGGAGCCCGCCGTCGGCGACGTCGTGGAGGTCAAGCTGAGGAGCGCGGCCGCCGGTAAGACGGCCAAGGCCTCCGCAGTCACCACCGCGAGCGCCTTCGTCCTCGACCAGACCCCCGAGGTGCAATCGGCCATCTTCTCCTTCGAACCCTTCGGCGGGGCCATCAAGGCCATCGTCGGCGGCCAGGACTTCGCCAAGAGCGAGTTCAACCGCGCGACGCAGGCCCTGCGGCAGCCCGGATCCTCGATCAAGCCCCTGATCTACGCCGCCGCCCTCGACAAGGGCTACACGCCCTCGACGGTCATCATGGACTCCCCCATCGTCTATGAAGAATCCCCCGGCAAGTTCTGGAAGCCCAAGAACTACGGCGGGAAGTATTACGGGCCCACGGTGTTCCGCAACGCCCTGGTCAACTCGCGCAACGTCGTCACCGTGCGCATCCTGATGGACATCGGGACGCATTACGTCGCCGGCTTCATGCGCAAGCTCGGCATCACCACGCCGATCTTTAAATATTATTCCCTGGCGCTCGGCTCCAACGAGGTCTTTCTCGAGGAGCTGACCACCGCCTACGGCGCCTTCGTCAACGGCGGCATCCATCCCAACACCTATTTCGTGCAGAAGATCGTCGATCCGAAGGGCAAAGTCATCGAGGAGCACCGGCCCTCTTCCACGCCCTTCCTGATCAGCTATCAGCCCGTCAAGGAAGGCGACAAGGGAGACAAACCCGCGAAGCCCGCCGAGCCCGAGACCATGGCTTCGGCGGAGACACAGCCCGAGACCATGCCCATGGGCAGCGGCCAAAAGTCGATCGAAGAGATGGGCTTTCGGGACGACTTGATGGCGGCCGGCGAGCTGGCCACCAAGGGGGACCAACTCAACCTGACGGAATACGAAAAGAAGGTCCTGTACGGCGACTACATCCCACCCGGCTACATCATCACGCCCAAGACGGCGATGACGATGGTCAGCATCCTGCGCGACGTCGTGCGCGCCGGCACCGGGACCCGGGTGCTCGCCTTGAAGAAGCCGGCCGGCGGCAAGACCGGCACGACCAACGGCGAGACCGACGCCTGGTTCATCGGCTTCACCCCCGACTTGGTCACCGGCGTCTGGGTGGGCTTCGACGAAAAGATAAAGAGCTTGGGCCGTGGCGCGACCGGCGGCACCGTCGCCGCGCCGATCTGGCTGCTCTACATGGAGCAGGCCACCAAGCGCTACGTCACGAAGGACTTCACCATTCCCAAATGGATCGACCTCTCGGTCTACGAGGCCCCCATCCAAGTCGTGCAGGGCGGCGGCGACGCCGAGATGGGCGACGCGGGCGTCGGCACGGGCGTGGCCTCGACCGGCGCCGGCTCGGCCGGCGGCGGAGGCGGGGCGGAGTTTTTTACGAAAGACTTAGAGTAGGGGCGAAGCTTGTGTTCGCCCCTACTTCTCTTCAATCACGACCTTCTTGATCTTATCCCCCTTGCGAATCTGCGCGACGACGTCCATGCCCTCGGTGGTTTGGCCGAAGACCGTGTAGCCGCCGTCGAGGAAGGGCGTCGCCTCGAGGGTGATGTAGAACTGCGAGCCGCTGGAGCGCCGCTCGGGGTTGACCTGGTCTCCGGTGCGGGCCCAAGCCAGGGCGCCCTTCAGGTGGGGCTGGCCGATCTCGGCGGGCACGGTGTAGCCCGGTCCACCGGTGCCGTTCCCGTCGGGGTCGCCGCCTTGGATGACGAAGCCCGGCTCGACGCGGTGGAAGGTCAGCCCCTCGTAGAAGCCGCCCTTGGCCAGCTGGACGAAATTGGTGACGGAAAGCGGCGCCTCCTTGGCGAAGAGCTTCACGCGGATGCTCCCCTTATCGGTCTCGATGACGGCCTCGTATTGCTTGGCCGGGTCGACGCTGCTCTGCTTGGGTTCGCTGAAGGACTTGCTCATTTTCTTCTCCTCTTTGGGCTTGGGCTGGGATGCATTTTGCGGCGCGGAACACGCGGTTCCGGCGACGCCGATGATGTAGGCCGCTGCAAGGGCCAGACCGATGCCATACAGGCTGGGTCGCGCCATGTCTACCTCCGTACAGGGTAAATTATTTTTCGAGTAACACTTTAAACACCTCGCGGACGCCGCCCGCCAGGCCCTCCAGGTCGTAGCCCCCTTCGAGGACATAGACCGTGCGGCCCTGGCAGCAATCCTCCGCGACCTTTTCCAGGGCCTCCGCCATATAACGAAATCCGGCATCGGTCACGGACATTCCGCCCAAGGGGTCGCGCCGGTGGGCGTCGAAGCCCGCCGACACCAATAGTATCTCGGGCCGGTAGGCCCGCAGCGCAGGCAGGACGCCGGTCTCGAAGGCCTGGCGGTAGTCCTCGTCGTTGGAGGCGGCACGCAGCGGGAGGTTGAGGGTATAGCCCGCCCCCGCCCCGCTCCCCCTCTCGTCCGCCGAGCCCGTGCCCGGATAGAAGGGATAGCGGTGCGTCGAGA
Organism: Deltaproteobacteria bacterium PRO3; assembly: GCA_030263375.1. Taxonomy (NCBI): domain Bacteria; class Deltaproteobacteria; species Deltaproteobacteria bacterium PRO3. Next base: position 2,081 of record SZOV01000137.1, on the reverse strand, counting down.
TGTAGAAGACGTCGGGCCGGTCGTAAAACATGTGCTGGGTCGCGTTGCCGTGGTGGACGTCGAAGTCGACGACCGCCACGCGCTTCAAGTGGCGCCGCCGCACCAGGTGCTCGGCGGCGATGCCGACGTTGTTGAAGAGGCAGAAGCCCATCGCGTATTCGCGTTCGGCATGATGGCCGGGCGGACGGACCATGGCGAAGGAGCGCTCGACCTCCCCTTCCAGGACCCGGTCCGTCGCCTCGAGGAGGCCGCCGGCGGCGAGCATGGCGGCCTCGAAAGAGCGGGGGCCGGCGAAGGTGTCGCCGTCCAGGTAGACGCCGGCCTGTTCGGAGCTACGGGCGACCTCGTCATAGTGCTCTTTGTCGTGGACCAGCAAGATGTCCTCGGCACGGGCAGCGCGGGGTGCGATCTCGACCAGCTTGGGAAGCAGTCCCTCGGACTGAAGCATCCGCTCGATGGCGCGCAGGCGCTCGGGACTCTCCGGGTGCATGGCCCCGGTTTCGTGGGACTGGTAGCGGGGATCGTGGACGATGCCGACTTTGGTCATAAGGGATGGCGATTCTAAGATTTTTTAAGCCCCGAACCAAGGGAATCCTCCCCATTGTAGCGGAAGGGCCGGGCCCGCAAAAGCCCTTCCCATCGGGACCCGGGCTTGCTACCTAAGGGCTAGAGACGCGGTTTCGGTGCAAACCGCGGCAGCGGCCGGAATGGACTGGCTGCAAAATTTTCAGACGCGGTACACCTTATGTTCGGTCTCGGCGGCGGAGAAATCGTCATCGTCTTGCTCTTGGCGGTGATCATCCTGGGTCCTAAGGAAATCCCCCGGGTGGCGACCCAGTTGGGCAAGCTGTTCCGCCAGCTGAAGTTCGCCGCCGACGACCTGAAGAGCACCGTCGAAAAAGAGCTGAAAGACGAACCCTCCTCCCCGGACAAGCCGAAAGACTCATGAAGCCCAAGACCATGACATTCGTCGAGCACCTCGAGGAACTCCGCTGGGTGTTTATCAAGTCGTTGCTCGCCGTCTTGGCGGGGACGGCGGTCTGCTTGGGCTTTTCCCCCAAGATCTATGCCTGGCTACAGGCCCCCCTGGCCAAAATTCTCCCCGAGGGCTCGCACTTCATCGCAACGACGCCCTTCGAGTCCTATGCGGCCTATTTCAAGGTGGCCCTGGTCTTCGGATTCTTATTGGCAACGCCCCTCGTCTTCTACTTTTTTTGGAATTTCCTTCGCCACGGCCTCGAGCACCACGAGCGCCGCGGGGTGATCCCCATCGCGCTGGCGACCAGCGCCCTCTTCGTGGGCGGCGCCCTCTTCGGCTACTTCGTGGTCTTTCCCACCGGCTTTCGTTTCGTCGTCGGGATCCTCGAGGGCACGGGCATCGTCTTCTATCCGAAGATGAGCGACTACCTCTCCTTCGCGCTGCGCCTGCTGATCGCCTTTGGGGTGATCTTCGAGCTGCCGCTCTTTCTGCTGGTCTTGGGGAAGTTGGGGCTGGTGAACGCCAAGCAGCTCGGCAAGGCCCGCAAATACTCGGTGATCCTGATTTTCCTGGTGGCCGGCATCCTGACCCCGGGGCCCGACGTCCTTTCGCAGATCCTCATGGCCTTGCCGCTCTTGGTTTTGTTCGAAGTGGGGATCGTCTTGGTCCGCGTCTTCGGGGCGAAACAGGCGAAATTGGCTACGGAAGAGTAGCCGCGTTAAGCACCCGCAACCCTTTACATCCTTCCCTCCGAACACCTCCCGATTATGCCGCGTTGCGGGCGGGGGCTCGGAGGTGTTCCACTCCGGCCTTTTCGAAACTCGCGATTATTGGAGGATGCGTAAAACCGCCTCTCGCTTGATCTCGATTGACCCCCGCGTGTGGAGCGCTCAGACAGTCGAAAAGGCCTCCGTGGAACACCTCCGAGCCCTAGCCCTTGTGTCCTGAAGGGCCTCCTATCGAAACAACCCTTCGAGAGTTCGACCGATAAACTCGTTATGTCCGCCCGTAGACGAAATAGGATCAGAATGCTGCAGTTTTTTGGGATGTGGCTCGCCTTCAGCCTGCTGATGTCCTGCGTCTCCGGTGGAGAAGTCGAAAA
>SZOV01000136.1 GCA_030263375.1 Deltaproteobacteria bacterium PRO3 | reverse complement strand
ATGCGCGTCTTGAGCAGCCGCACGCCGCAATTGATGTCGTAGCCGACGCCGCCCGGCGAGACCACGCCCTCCTCCGCGTCGAAGGCGGCGACGCCGCCGATAGGAAAGCCGTAGCCCCAATGGATGTCGGGCATCGCGAAGGAGTTTCCGACGATGCCCGGGAGCGTCGCCACGTTGCGCACCTGCTCGAGGCAGGGGTCGCCCGCCATGCCCCGCATCATCTCGGCGGAGGCGAAGACGATGCCGTCGCAGCGCATCGACCCGCGGCGCGGCAGGCGGTATTCGTAGTCGGTGATACGCTCGTAGTCGCTCATACGTCGAAGATCACGCGGGCGCGGCAGAGCCCGCCCTCCTCCCAGAGCTTGAGACCGTGATAGGTCACGGCCTTCAGCTCGGTCTTGAAATGGTGCCGCCGGCGGTCGAGGGGCTCGCCCCAGGCCTCGCAGGCCAGGACTCCCGGCTCGGGAAAGGCGATGCGGAACTTGGAGAAGACCATCCCCTGGGCGTCCATCCGGTAGAGGATCTCCTCGAGGTGCCGAACCAAGAGGGCCTCGCGAGTCTCCGCCTCCAGCCTCCAGGTCGCGCGCCCCTCCTGCAGGATGCGATCGGGATCGGCCAAGAGCTCGACCAGGGCCAGCGAGGCCTTCTCGAAGAGATCCTCCCAGGAAGCCCCCCAGACCTCCACTCCCAGGTCCCCGGTGTGGTCGAGTTGGCGATAAGATTTCTCCATGGCCTGCAAGTCTACCTTGACTCACCGCGTCCGTCGTCTAAAATTATAAGAGTGGCAGGGCTTTACAAGATCCATTCCATTATGAAATTGCTCTTTAAAATCAATAAGAATCGAGGTCGTTATGAAGGGAAAAGGTCGGATCCGGGTCCAGGAACGCAATGGTCAAGACCACCACGACGCCTACTGGAACAAGGCCCAACCGAAGGACCATTCTTATTGTAAAAAGTGCCACGCCATCTTCCACAACAAGCATTGGTTTTTTGACGAGCCGAAGCTCAAGGCGCTCAAGGCCGACGGCAAGCGGCATGAGGTCGTCTGCCCCGCCTGCCAGAAGATCCAGGACCGCTTTGCCTCCGGCACCGTCCGGCTCAGCGGCGAGTTCCTCAAAGGACACCGCGAGGAGATCCTCAACCTGGTAAAGAACGAGGAACAGCGGGCGATGGGCATGAACCCGCTGGAGCGCATCATCCAGATCTCCAGCCGCGGCCGCGAGATCGAGGTCACCACCACGCACGAGAAGCTCGCCCAGCGCATCGGCAAAAGCCTGCACCGCGCCTTCAGCGGGCAGGTCGATTACCGCTGGTCCCGCGGCGAGAAGATGGCGCGGGTGAACTGGAGTCGGGATTGAGGCGGAATGGACATTAAGACGCTACAACGCTACATCCGCAAAGTGCGCCGCCAGACCGGCAGCACGGTGCAGTATTTCCGCCTCGCCTTCGAGGGCAACAAGATCGAGCGCCTCACCGACTTCAGCTCGCTCAAGCGCCCCGTCCTGCTGTTGCAGGGCTACGGCGGCACCCGCCGCGTCTTCCAGGTGCTTGAGCGGCGGCTGCGCCGCGACGGCTTCAGCGTCTTCAGCCTCAACCTGGGCGGCATCTTCGACACCTTCAACACCAAGCCCATCCCCGAACTCGCCCAGCTGGTCGCCAAGAAGGTCGAGGGACTCTACAAGCGCCACGACATCCGGGAGAAGCTGGTGGTCATCGGCCACAGCAAGGGCGGCCTGATCGGGCGCTGCTACTTGAAGGATTTCGACGGGCATCGCCGGGTGAAGACACTCATCACGATGGGCACGCCGCACAACGGCAACCCCTGGGCCATGCTCGGTCTGCTGACGCCGCTGGCCTTCCTCACCGAGAGCATCCGGCAGATGACGCCGATGTCGCCCTTCATCCGCCGCCTCAACCGTACGCCCTGGCCCGAGGGGGTGAAGATCGTCTCGATCTTCTCGAAGGGCGACACGGTCTGCCCCTATCCCAGCGCGGTGCTGAAGACGCCGAAGGACGGAGTCAAGAACCTCGAGATCCCGGACGTCGGCCACGTCGAGTTTTTGATGAAGAAGCGGGTCTACTGGCTCATTCGGAAGGAGCTTCTCGGGGGTAAAGCTGCTGCAAGGCGCTCACTACCTCGGCGCAAAATACGAAGATCAGGCTCCAGTAGTAGATCCATAGCACAATGACCACCAGGATGGTCATCGAGCCGTAGACGAAGTTGTACCTCTCCAGGGCCCAGCCCATATACCAGCGGAACATCAAGCGCGCGAGCAAGGTCAGGGCGCCGAACAATACGGCGCCGGCGAGCAGCTCTTTGGTGTGCATGTCGCGGTTGGGCACCACGCGCAGCAGCAGGAAGAAGGCGACCACGTGGGCGAAGAAGTAGGCCAGGTTGCCGCGGAACCACTCGAGCGCCGGGCCCAGGCCGTATTCCTGCGGCAGAAGCCCCGTCAATAAATTCACCTGGGCCGGGACGAAGAAGAGCAGCGCGGAGAAGAAGATCAGCCCGATCGACAGCGCGCGGCTGTGCCAGAAGTTGCGCTTCTTCCCGCTCTTCAGCACCTTGTCGAGGATGTGCTCCATGTTGGTGAAGAGGAAGGAGGCGACGAAGAAGAGGAAGGCGATCCCGATCCAGCCGCTGGTCACCTTCTTGTCGACCAGGCCGCGGAGGAAGGCCAAAAAGTCCGGGCCCACCGAGGGGATGGTCGACTCGACCCAGGCGCTGATCTGCTGAAACAGGGCCTCGGACTGGCCGATCACGTGGCCCAAGACCGAGATGACGATGAGGATGAGCGGCGTCGCGCAGAGGATGGTGAAGAAGGCCAGGCCCGCGGAGAGGTTGAAGCCGTCGTCGACGCGGAACTCGTGCACCGCCAGGCGGAACACGCGGTAGGTGTGCCGCGCCAGGCGCGGCAGGCCGATCATTTTTTGCGCAATAGCCATCGGATCGGGGCCCCTTCGAAGTCGAAGTTCTCGCGAAAGACCCGCTCAAGGTAGCGCAAATAGGATTCTTTCACAAGTTTGGGGCGGTTGCAGAACAGGACGAAAGTCGGCGGCGAGTAGCCGGATTGGGTCGCGTAGTAAATCTGGACGTTCTGCCCGGACTGGGTCGGCACCGGCTGCCGGTCGAGAGCCTTCTGGAAGACCCGGTTGAGCGCGCCGGTCCCGACGCGGCGCTGGAAGTTGTCGGCCACCTTGTCGATGAGGTCGAAGAGCGGCTTCATGCCGCGGCGGTGCTTGGCCGAGACCGCGATCACCGGGACGTAGTCGAGCCGCTTGTACTTTTGGAACACCGCCTTCTTGTAATCCTTGATCTTGGTGCCGGCGGGGACCAGGTCCCACTTGTTGAGCACGAGAATCACCCCCCTGCCCCGCTCCTCCGCGTAACCCAACACCTTCGCGTCCTGCGCGGTCACGCCCTCCTTGGCGTCGACCACGCAGAGGATCAAGTTGGACTTTTCGGCCGTCTTCAGGGCCTTCATCACCGAGACCTTCTCCAGCTTGCCCTCGGTCTGGGCCTTGCGCCGGATCCCGGCGGTGTCGACGATCTCGAGGAGGCGGGCGCCGCGCTGCAGGCGGATGTTGAGCGGGTCGCGGGTGGTGCCGGCCTCATGGTGGACCACCGCCCGCTCCTCGCCGAGCATCGCGTTGAGCAAGGTGGACTTGCCGACGTTGGGACGGCCCAGGATGGCGAGCTTGAGGTCGCTCTTCGTCTCCTCGTTGCCGGCAGGGATCGGCAGGATCTGAAGGACCTTGTCGAGCAGGTCGCTGATCCCGCGGGAGGTCTCGGCCGAGACGGCGACGGTGTCGGGGAAGCCCAGCTTGTAGAACTCGGCGACGAGGCGCTCTTGGTCGGCGGAGTCGATCTTGTTCACCGCCAGGATGACGGGCTTGGTCTGTTTGCGCAGGATGCGGGCCAGCGACTCTTCGGCGGGCGTAAGGCCCTGGCGACCGTTGACGACGAAGCAGACCAGGTCGGCCTCCTCGAGGGCGAGCAGGGCCTGCTCCTTGACGTTCTTCTCCAGGCTGTTCTGGGCCGCCTCAGGGACGAAGCCGCCCGTGTCGACGACCGTGAGGTAGCGGCCCTCCCAGTCCGTGACGCCGTACTGCCGGTCGCGGGTGACGCCCGGGATGTCGTCGACGATGGCCTGCTTGCGGCCGATCAGGCGGTTGAACAGGGTCGACTTGCCCACGTTGGGCACGCCGACGATGGCGATCTTGGGGAGCTCCATAGGCTGACGCCTTCACTGAATGAGGAGCTCCCCTTTCGTCAAGGGAATACGCTCAAGGCGTCGGCCGGGCCCGAAGGCGAAGGACGCCGAAAGCCAGGGCCCCCAAGATGAGGCCGAGAGCGGCGAACGGCGAGGCCAGTTCGCCGGGATTAAGCGAACAACCGCCCTGCCCGCCGGCCGCCTCGGCGCCGTCGTCGTCGGCTCCGGCATTGCCGCCATCATCGCCCCCGCCGTCGTCGACGGGGGTGTCCGGAGGAGCGACGACTTGGGTGCTTGCGAAAATATCGTTATCCCCGTTCGTGGAGATATTCTCCCCTAGAGCCGAGACCGAAGCGTTTATTTGCAAGGTGGTTGCGACCTCGGGGGCCTTCACGACCAGCGTCACCGTGATCGGTACCAGTGGGGCCACGATGCCTAACTCACAGGTGATCTTTGTCCCCTGGGCAACCACGAGCGCCTCGCAGGTCCCCACGGCGGATTCGACGGAAACGACGCTCCCCTCGGCGGATACCCCCATGGCGACCGATACGTCGTTACTGGAGTCCTCTCCGATATTCTCGATTAGGAACTCGTAGGCGACCTCTTCTCCGAATTCCACCTCGGCCGGCGGATTGGGAATGGTGATCTTAAGATCGGGCGGAAGGGAGGCCGCCGCCCAAACCTGGCCCGATATCAGAAAATAAAACAAGGCAAACCCAATGGATTGACGCATGGTAGGTACCCCTTCAGAAGGACGATATTTTATGGAGTGCCGGTGAGGAGTGCTTCGAACTAGTGTATCGTGAATAACAGAATAGGAAGTTTCGTCAAATGACAAAAAAAATCGCCCTTCTAAAAATAGAAGGGCGATATCCAAAAGTGGCGGTGCAGGGACTCGAACCCCGGACACGACGGATATGAACCGTCTGCTCTAACCAGCTGAGCTACACCGCCGTCATTCAATTCAAATCATAAACGAGGAGGACCGAATCCTTACGCCCGATCCCCTCGAAGAAGCCTTGGTCCCGCATCCGCACCGCGACCATCAACTTGCGGGCGCCGGGGCCGGAGGTCACTAAATAATCCAATATGCTCCCGTCAACCTTTTTGCTGGACCAGGCCTCCTGCATACCCAGGGGGTCCCACTTCAGCTTGACCATGCGACCGTCCGCGATCACTGGCTTGCGCCCGATGATGTCCTTGAGCAGGGCGTCGTTCTTGGCCACCACCAACTCCGGCACCGGGGCCCCATCCAGGGCCTGCAGACGCACCGGCACGACGTAGTAGTCGGCCACGACCTCGTTGAAGGCGTCCTTCACCTCGACCGGGACGTCGTTCGCCGATCCGCCGTAGCTCTCGCGGCTGCTCCACGCGCCCTTGTACTTTCCACCCTCCTCCTTGAAGAGCTTCAGCTTGCCGGAGGGCGTTAGCCCCGCCAGCACGAAGCCGTCGCCGCTCCCGCCGGGCAGGAAGTCGAAATTATACAGGCCGATCTCGGTCGGGATCGACAGCTTTTCGCCGGGTTCAACTTTGTTGCCGACGATCTTCAATTCGTAGGTCGGGTAGCGCCCCGAATCCCCGCGATAGGGCTGCCCGAGCAGTCGCGCGGCCCCGCCCTGCCGGACCACCCGAAGCTGGTAGGGGATGTCCTCGATCACCGGGCTCAAGCTGCTCCCTTGCAGGCGCAGGATCTTGCTGGCGGCCAGCGAGCCGCGCAGATTGGTCAGAACGATCCAGGGATTGCCGCCGGCGGGGTCCGGCACGAGGATCTGCGCCGGCCGGATGCCGACCACCCTGCCGATCCAGTCGTCGGTCTCGCTCGTGCCGAGGATGGCGGCGATCTGCTCGCCCGACGTCTTCTTCAGCCGCACCGGGCGCTTCAGCTCGCGGAACTTGACGAAGTAGTCGATCTTGGCCTCTCCCAGGCCGGAGGCCCGGTCCGTCTTGTAGTCGATCGCCTCGATGGTCACCGGCACCACCGCCTCGCCGACGAAGGCCAGCAGGTCTTCTGGGTCGAGCGTGAGTCGCGGGAACATGCCTCGCAGGTTCATCCGTTGCCCCTCCCATCGCCGCCCGAGCCGGCGGGCGCAGCGCAGAACGCCAGCTTCCACGCCACCTGTGTTCCGCCATCCAGCCCCGAATCGACGACGCGG
>SZOV01000135.1 GCA_030263375.1 Deltaproteobacteria bacterium PRO3 | reverse complement strand
TCTTAAGACCCAGGGGGACAGGCAGGTTGTCCTTTCTCTTTCTCACTCGGATTCCCTTGTTTGTGACTTAATTTAGGCTCTTTTCAAGATACAAGGGGGCCGGGCCGTGTCTCCGCTGGGACATATCGCCCCGGGCTAGGGGCGGGTGCGGCATAAGCAAGAGGCGACTTAAGCTAGCCAAATAGGGCAAAAGAAGGGTCGGCGACCAAACCCGCCCCACAAATCGGCTCGGACAACCCCTTCACGGCGCAACAGGGGCAATAAAAAACCCCGCTGTGCCAAGCACAGCGGGGTTTAAACTGGATATCCCCGTCTCTTACTTCTTCTTGGAAGTCCCCAGGATGGAATCCTTCGCCGCCTTGGCGACGCGGAACTTCACCACGCGCTTCGCGGGGATCTTGATGGGCTCACCGGTCTGCGGGTTGCGGCCCATGCGAGCCTTCCGGTTGACCAGCACCAGCTTGCCGATGCCCGGGAGGGTGAAGGTGTTCTTGGCCTCTTTGTAAGCCAAGGTGGACAGCTCTTCGAGAAGGTTCATGGCGTCCTTCTTCTTGAGCTCGCATTTCTTGGCGAGGTGATCGGCGATCTGGGACTTGGTTAGTGCTTTACCCATAGGGTTCGCTCCTTTCATTAAAAGTCGAAATCGACCTTTTGTGGAAGGCTTCCATAACAAGGATTCATGCGGTTGTCGAAGGTTTTATTGCAAAAAAACCCCATTTTTTGCCCAAAAATGCGATTTTTTGTGGTCGGGGCCCGGAAATGGCCGGTTAACGCGGCTTGGCGGGCGCTTTTTTAAGCCGCGGATTCCTTGCGGCGGAAGCGGCCGAAGACGTCGTCCAGCACCGCGAGGAAGACCGGAATGAACAAGACCGCCAGGAAAGTCCCGACCGCCAGGCCCCAATTCATCGCGAAGGCCATCGGCTGAATGAAGGGGTCGGTGCCGCCGATCCCGAAGGCCGAGGGGACGATGCCCAGGACGGTGGTGGCGGTGGTGAGGATGATGGGGCGCAGGCGGGCCTTGGACCCGCGGACGATGGCCTCTTTGAAGGCCAAGCCCTTGGCCTTCTCTTGGTTGATGAATTCGATAATCAAAAGCGCCCCGTCGACGATGACGCCGACAAAGCCAATGATGCCCAAGGTCGCGAGGAAACCCAGCGGCTCGCCGAAGAGGTAAAATCCGTACACGACCCCCATCATGCCCATGGGGATGGTCGTCAGGATTACCAGCGGCTCCCACAGCGAGCGGAAGGTCGCGGCAATGATGATAAACGTCAGAAAGATGGCCAGGACCATGGCGCGGATCAGGCTGTCGAGGGACTCCTGGGTGTCCTCCTCCTCGCCGCCGTACTTGACCAGGACGCCGGGGAATTCCTTGATCTTATCTTTGAAATGCTCGGCCAGGGCCGCATTGACCTTCCGCGAGGTAGTGACGGCCTCGTCGACGTTGGCGGTCACCGAGATCAGGCGCTTGCGGTCGTCGTGCTTGATCATCGAGAGGGCCGGTTCGGTCCGGAAGGTCGCGATTTGCTTGAGGGGGATCAGCCGTCCCTCCCGGTTGGAGATCAGGACGTCCTGCAGGCTGGTCTTATTGCGGCGGATCTCCTCGGGAAACCGCACCACGACGTCGATCTCCTCGTCGCCCTGCTTGATGGTCGTCGCGATCCCGCCCTCGAAGGAGGCCCGTACCGCGGAGGCGACGTCCTGGTAGGTGAGCCCCGCCTGGGACATCCGGCCGACGTCGATCTGGGCGCGCAGTTCGGACTTGCCCGGCTCGTAGTCGCTCTTCACGTCCTTCACGCCCGGGAGGGTATTAAGGTAGGCGACGTACTGCTGCGCCAATTTGTCCAATACCGCGAAGTCGTCGCCCTTGACCCGCACCGCGACCGGCTTCCCGACCGGCGGACCGGGCCGGACGTTGTCGAAATAGACCTTCTTGAAACCCTCGATCTTCTCGACCTCGGGGCGCAGGCTCTCGATGATGTCGTGGGCGGTGCGCTGCCGCTCGGTCTCCGGGGTGAGGAAGACCCAGACCTGGCCGACGTGGCTGGCCCGGTTGGTGAAAGGATCGGTCGGGTCGTTCTGGGTGATCCCGCCCATCGTGACGAAATGGTCCAGCTCGTTTTTGGGCAGCTTCATCAGAGCCTTTTCGATGGCCTGCATGCGCTGGGTGGTCACCTCGACGGGCGTGCCCACCTCGCCCTCGACGCGCACGAAGAACTGCTCGATCCCCTCCGCGGGAAAGAGGATGAAGGGAACCTTGAAGTAGCCGAAGGCGAAGGTCCCGAGCATCAAGAGCGTAAAAAACAGGGTCGCGAAATAGCGCCGCGAGATCAGGAAACGCAGGGTCTTCTCGTAGAAGCCCAAGAGGCCGTTCATCAGTCGGTGCTTCGAGCTGCGTTCGAAGTGCTTGCGCGCCTCGTCCTCGGACATCTTGTTGAGGTCGTAGATGTGCGAAGGCAACACCACCAGGGCCTGCACCAGGGAGGCGCAGAGCGTGATGATGACGACCTGGGGGATCTGCTTGACGAATTTTCCGAAGATCCCGGTCATGAACAGCAGTGGCGCGAAGGCGGTGACGGTGGTCAGGACCGTCGCCACGACCGAGCTGGCCACCTGCTTGGTGCCCTCCACCGCAGCGAGCCTCGGCGGCATCCCCTCCTCCATCAGGCGGTGGACGTTCTCGGCGATGACGATGTCCTCGTCGACCAGCATGCCCGAGACCATGATGAGGCCGAAGAGGCTCATCAGGTTGATGGTGATGCCGAAGAAATGCATCATCGCGAAGGTGGCCATGACCGCCGTGGGAATGCCCAAGGCCGCACTGAGCGCCGTGCGCGGAGTCAGGAAGACCAGCAGCGGTATCATCAACAACACCAAGCCGATCAGGGCGTTGTTGATCAATACCTTCAGCCGCCGTTCCACGTAGTAGGAGACGTCGTCGACGATCCCGATCTTGAGCTCAGGCGGCGCCTTGGCCTGGAAGTCGGCGATGATGGCCTTGACGTCCCGCACCAGGTCGATGACGTCGGAGCGGTCCCGCTTGAGGATTTGCAGGTTGATCGAGGGGGCCCCGTCGGTGCGGTTGGTGATGGTGACCTTCTCGAGGGTCGGGATCACCCGTCCTACATCGCGCACCTTGACCGCGAAACCCGCGTCGTTGCTGCGGATCACGACGTCGAGGATCTCCTCGGGGGCGAAATACTCGCCCGAGATCCGCAGCAAGAACTCCTGCCCGCCCTCCCGGATGTCGCCGCCGGGGATGTTGACGTTGGTCGCGGAGAGGGCTCGCATCACGTCGGAGAGGCTCAGATGGTAATGCGCCATCTTGTCGGGGTCGACCTCGACGGAATACTCCGGCTCGCGGTAGCCGCGGCGGGTCACCTTGGCGACGTTGGGGTCGTCGAGCAGGGCCGCCTCGAGCAGGCGCGCCTGGCGCCGCAGCTCGAGGTCGGGCATGTCGCCGTAAAGGGTCACCTCGAGCATGGGCGTGTTTTTGGTGGTGAACTCCTCGACCACCGGCTTTTCCTTCAGGTCCTCGGGCAGGTCCTCGGCCCGGTCGACGGCGCGTTGGATATCGTTGACGGTCTTATCCTTGTTGGCGGCGTCCGGCTCGATGACCAAGTAGATGAGCGACATGCCCTCGATCGAGGCGCTGACCATCTCTTTGATGTCGTCGACTTCCTTGAGTTCCTTTTCGATGGGAATGGTGATCAGCTTCTCGATCTGGGCCGGCGTCGCGCCTTGGTAGTGGGTTCGGACCTGGACCACGTCGAAGGAGAAGTTGGGAAAGGCCTCGCGCCGGTTGTTCATGAGGGCCATCACCCCCGCGACGATGACGAAGAGGGTGAGCAGGTTGACCAAGAGGCCGTTTCGGACCGACCATTCGGAGAGCGATTTCATTTTTCGGCACCCGCTTGGCTTTCGGCGCCCGGGGGCACCAGGGTCCCGGCGGACTTGCGCAGCTGCACCCAGGCCAAGCGATAGCGCAGCTCGGCCTCGAGTCGCTTGCGCTCGGCGGCGAGGGCGTCCTCTTGGAAGCGCACGATGGTGTCGCTGTCGGAGCGGCCCAGGAAGTACTTTTGCGTCTCCTCCTCCATCTTGCGGCGCTGCAGGTCGGCGGCGCGTGTGAAGTTATCCGTCTCCTTGCGCTGGAGCAGGACCTCGCGCCAGCTCTCGTCGATCTCGAGCGCGATCAGGTTCTCCAGCTCCTTCATCTGGACCAGGACCTTGGCCTTTTCGAGCTTGCCGCGGTCCAACTCCCCTTTGGCGATGCGGTTTTCGATGCTGAGGCTGAATTGCGCCCCGATCAGCCAATTGGGGTGTTGGGCGCTGAAGGTCTCTCGCAACACCGTCCCGTAGCTGGGATCTACGGAATTGAGCTCAAGGGAGGTGAAGAGGTCGAGGCTCGGCCACTTTTGGTCCTTGGCGAGCGAGATCTGGATGTCCTTCGCCTCGGCCTCCCGGCGCAGCGCAAGGTACTCGGGGCGGGATTGCAGCGCGGTCTGTAATAAATCTTCTTTGAGGCTAGGCCTCCGCTCGCTGCGCAGCGGGTCCTTGGCACGCCAGGACTTCCCGGCGCCGTCGTCGAGCAGGTAGCGCAGCCGCTTTTCGGCGTCGAGGCTGAGGTTCTTGGCCCGCTCCAGCTCGGCCTGGCGCTCGACGACGAGGGCCTGGGCGCCCAGGGTGTCGGTGTCCTCGGCCAGGCCCAGGACCTTCTTGTTTTGAGTGGTATCCAGGAAGTCCTGGGCCAGCTTGAGGAAGCGGCGGGCCACCTCGACGTAGTAGCGGGTGGCGACCCAATTCCAGTAGGAGGTCACGGCCTCCGCCGCGCGATCTTCGACGACCGTCCGGGAGAGCTCTTCCGAAACCTTCTGCCCCGCCTCGGCGAGGGCGACCTGGGCCTTGTCGGACTTGCCGAAGCGGTTCTTCAGCATCGCCGCCTTGACGTCGAAGCGCAGCCGGGTGTCGAAGAAGGCGGGATCGGTGGCGAAGGCGGAATTGGTTGACTCGCGCAGGTTTCCGAGGCTGATCGCCCCTTGGACGCCGACGGGAAATTTCTTCTCGGCCTTGGCATCCCAGACCACGCTGCGATTGTCGGTGCCAAAGATGATGCTGGTCTTATCGGAGCGGTCGAGGTTGTAGGAGGCCTGGCCGGAGACCTGGGTGTCGAACTGCCCCTTGGTCTTGGTGATCTCGGTCCCCGCGATCTGCGGGTCGTAGGCGGCGGCCTGGATCCCCAGGTTGCGGCGCACCACCCAGGAGATGACGTCGGACTCCCCCAAGACGCTCGGGATTTGCGCGAGGGCGCGCCCCGGCGATCCCAAGGTCCACAGCGCGGCGATAAGACCCGCCCAGCCGCGCCAATTCCCACATTTCCATAAAAGGCTAGCCATCAGGACCTGGAGACACTAGTAAAAAAACCTTTAGAAAGTCCAAAAAAATGCGGCATCCCCAATTCGAAATTTTGACCCGCTGGCTGAAGTCGCACCCCGGACCTTTCTCCTATCGAGAAGAGGGAGACGACCTGGTGGTTTTGGAGGCCTTTTCCGGCAAGACCCTGGCCCTACGGGGGACCTCGGTCCAAGCCGTCGAGGAGCGGGTCAATACCGTCCAGGCGGGCGAGACCTACGTGATCGTCCTGCTCGCCTCGGGACGCCAGGTGGTATTTTCGGCCCAGGGCTTCGCCTTCCCCCCCGATTTCTCCAGCACCGGTCCCCTCTCCCTGCCCAACCCAGTCTACTGCATGCAAGATTACCATCAGTTGATGAACCGGCTCCGCCACGTCGCCGCCGAGGCCGAGCGCGGCCGCGAGGCCCTGGAGATCATTATGGTCTTGATCGCCCTCCTCGACGGCGCCAAGGCGGTGGGGTTGGACGTCGACACCGAGATCCAGGCTGTGGAGTCGATCCTGGCGACTTTGGAGCGGGGCGAGACCCTCCCTCCGCCGCATTGACCTGCGCCGACGGTCCCGGGCCGGAATAATAGCCCTCGCACCGGTTCCTTTCCGCAAATTTCGCTCCCAAATCCCCGTAAAAACGAATATATCCGAAGAAATCTTTCGAACCCTTTTCGCAAAACGCCTCGTCCCCTCCTAGGTCGACTCCAGGGGGAGACGGGTCTTGGTCTGCGCATGAACCGACCCCACACCGAATCCCCTCGCGACGACGAATTGGTCGCCGCCTATTTGCAAGGCCGTTCCGAGGCCTTCGGGGTCTTGTTTCAACGCTACAAGAACGGGATCTTTTTTGTGGTTCGCAATTATTTTCCCAATCGAGAGCGCGCGGAGGAGGTTTTCCAAGAGGTCTTCCTCAAGCTGCTCGAGCGCCTGGAGCACTTCGACGGCTCGGGCTCGTTTCGGGGCTGGTTCTTC
>SZOV01000134.1 GCA_030263375.1 Deltaproteobacteria bacterium PRO3 | reverse complement strand
GAAGAAAAGAATGGCGTCCTGGTGGCGCTGCTTGATCTCCAGGTACTGGCGGAGCATGGGGGTCAGGTTTTCTAAGGAAGCTGCCATAATGTAGGGGCGAACCTTGTGTTCGCCCTCCCCGTCCGTGCCTGGGGCGAACACAAGGTTCGCCCCTACATTTATTGAATAATCCCCAATTCCTTGAGCCGTCGCTCGCTCTTCGTCCAATTCTCGACGACCTTCACAAAGAGTTCCAAATACACCTGCTTCCCCACCATCGCCTCGATGTCCTTGCGAGCCAGCTGGCCGATCTTCTTGATCATGGCGCCCTTGTTGCCGATCACGATCCCCTTCTGCGAGTCCTTCTCGACGACGATCGCGACGTGGATGCGCGGGATGTCGCCCTCTTCCTTGAATTCCTCGACCTGAGTCGCGACGGAATAAGGCAGCTCCTGGTAAAGCAGCTGCATGACCTTCTCGCGGACGATCTCGGCGCTTAAAAAACGCAGGTCGTGCTCGGTGTACTGATCTTCGGGGTAATAGGCCGGTCCCTCCGGGAGCCTCGCGACCAGCAGGTCGACGACCCGCGCCAGCCCATCATTCTTCAGCGCAGAGATGGGGACGATCTCCTGCGGCGCCAGCTCCTCCTGGACCTTTTGGATCAGCGGCAGCAGGGACTCCTTCCCCACTTGGTCGATCTTGTTGATCAGCACGAGATAGGGCTTGCCGGTATCTTTGGCGTGGCGGGCGATCCGACGGTCCTCGTCGGAAAATTTCGCCTTGGGCGGAATCAAATGGAGAATGACGTCGGCGTCGCCCATCGCCTGGAGGGCGGTCTCGACGATCTTCTCATTCAGCAGCTTGTCGGAGGCGTGGATCCCCGGCGTGTCCAAAAAGAGGATCTGCGCCCCCTTCCGATTGAGGATACCCAGGATGCGGTGCCGGGTTGTCTGCGGCTTGTCGGTGACGATGGAGAGCTTCTCGCCCAGTAGGGCGTTGAGCAGGGTCGACTTCCCCACGTTGGGGATGCCGACGATGGCGACGTAGCCGGAGTGGAACATGGGCTGGTCCTAGAGGAATCCGCGGAGTTTCGCAAGGCGAACTAAACGACTCCAAGCTCAAGGGGCCTATCCCAATCACCTAAAATTATTAAGAATTTTCCACAATGTGCCAAATTGCGCCAACAAAATACCTGCTCCATGGCACAATTTTTTCGCCAAGGGGAATCGGAGTTTACCCAAGCAAAAAAAATCCCTCCCGTCATCGGCGGGAGGGATTTCCATTTTTTGAGGAATCTCTGAATTAGCCCTTCCGGCGCAGCCCCAAGAGGGGCAGCAGGCCCAGGGCCGTCCACAGCAGGTTGCCCTCGGCGCCGCCGAGGCCGGTCACCGTGCAACCGCCCTGCGCGGCTGCGACCTCGTCGGCCACGATCTGGCCGTTGTCGTCGGCGTTATCGCTCTCATCCACCGCGGGCGGCGGAGGCAGGGGCTGGCAGGCGGTCTCGAGGATGTCGGCGAGCTTGGCCTTCTCGGCCTCGATGATGCCACCTTCCCGGATGCCCTGCAGGCATTGAAAGCCCGGAATCGGGCCGATCTGATTGCACTGCTCGAAGGCGGCGGCCAGCTCGGCCTTGACGTTCTCGAAGAGCTCGTCGGAGCAAGCCTCATGGCGCGCGGCGCATTCGGGGGCGGTGTTCCCCACCGGAAATTGCTCGGCCAGCTCGTTGCAGGCGCGGTTGGTCTGACGGCGAAGCTGAACGTCGGCCAAATCCTCGAAAGCCCCGGGCACGATCGGATTGAATTGGGCGAAGGCCGGAGCGGCCGAAAAGATTCCAAAAACAGCGGACAAAAGAACAGTCAGTTTACGAAGCGACATGGATTTCCCCCTCCAGAACAAGCTGGAATGATTGGTTAATTTGTTGGCTGGAGTGCCTTGCGGCGCTTGGGGAGGAGAGAGTGAGCCCCCTTGCGAGCCTAATTATCGCTTTCGGGGGTTTGAGGAGTTTCCTAGGAGGCGATTTTATTTTGAAACACGAGCTCTCGAAACCGGGGATGGTAGGGGCCGGCCAGGATCCCCTCCTGCTCGTCGCTGGAAAATTCGAGGCCCAGCTTGATGATCGGGATGCCGGCGGTCGCGAATAGCGCCGCCAACTCGCGGCAAACCTGCGCCGCCGCCTCCAAGGT
This sequence comes from Deltaproteobacteria bacterium PRO3, assembly GCA_030263375.1. Lineage (NCBI taxonomy): Bacteria > Deltaproteobacteria > Deltaproteobacteria bacterium PRO3. The sequence continues at coordinate 4,242 of SZOV01000134.1, read as the reverse complement.
CCAGGGCCGATAGCGACCGTCGCGATAGAGCTGGGCGAGGGCGGTGCCCTCCAGCACGACGGTCGGGTAGAGCCGCACGAAATCGGGGCCCAGCGCGATGGCGCGACGGGCGCTGGCCAAGGCCTCCGCCGCGTCGGCGCCCGGCAGACCCTGCATCAGCTGGATCCCTACCTTCATCCCCCTCTCCTTCAACAAGGCGACCGCCCGTTCGACGTCGCGCGCCTGATAACCGCGCCCCACCCGGCGCAGCACTTCGTCATCCAAGGATTGGACACCGAGTTCGACCGTGTCCATCCCGTAGCCGCGCAACAAGTCCAGTTTTTCCGCGGCGACATAGTCCGGCTTGGTCGAGGCGCGCAGGTTGCGCGCCTCCCCCGAGGCGACGTAGCGGTGCGCCGCCCGCAGCAGGCCTTCCATCAACGAAAGCTCCAGTCCGGTGAAGGTCCCGCCGTAGAAGGCGATCTCGGTGTGGGAGTATTTGCCCGGCTTGCGCGTCGCCAGGAAGGCCTCGACCCGCGCAGCCACCGCCTCGGGCGTCGGCAGCCACCTCTCCTGCGCGGTGATGCGCTCCTGCTGGCAGTAGAGGCATTGGAAGGGACAACCCAGGTGGGAGATGAAGATCGGGATGATATAGGGGCGCGCGTCCGTAGGCATCTCAGTGGGAAGCGACGGCCGCGCCGGTGGCCGCCTGCTTCTCAATGCGCTCGAGGGCCTCTTTGGCGGCGGCCTGCTCGGCGTTCTTCTTGCTTTTGCCGACGCCGACGCCCATCAGCTCGCCGCGGATCGTGAGGTTGATCTCGAAGGTCTTATCGTGGTCGGGGCCGGACTCCTTCACCAGTTTGTACTTGGGGACGGTCTTGAACAGGACCTGGGCCCGCTCTTGGAGCTGGGTCTTGTAGTCCTTATAGAAGCCCTCTTGTCCGACCTGTTCGAAGAGCTCGAGGGCGATGCGCTTAATGACGCGGAAGGCCTTTTTGAAACCGCGGTCCAGGTAGATGGCGCCCAAGACCGCTTCCAATGCGTTGGCCAAGAGGCTGGGCTTCTCGCGACCCGAGCCCATCTCCTCGCCCTTCCCGAGATACAAGTAGTTGCCGACCTCATGGGCGACCGCGACCCCGGCCAGCGTCTTCTCGTTGACGATGGAGGCGCGCAGCTTGCTCAGCTCGCCCTCGGCGGCCTGCGGGTAGTTTTCCATCAAAAGATGGGAGACGATGAGCTCGAGGACGGCGTCGCCCAGGTACTCGAGGCGCTCATTATGATCGGCGGCGTCGAGGCGGCGTTCGTTGGCGTAGGACTTGTGGGTCAGTGCGTTCTTGAGAAGAGCTTTTTTGCTGAATCGGTAGCCTAGCTTCTTTTCAAAGGCCTTCAGCTGTTTTTTCTCTTCCCGGCTGATCTTTTCCGGCAAGGTTTCCTCCCTCTTTCGCTTCGAGCCGGCATCGAACGAGCTTTCCGGAAAAACCCGAGTCCGTCGTCACCGCGACGGGCAGGTAGTTTTCGGAAAATCCGGTCCATACCGCTTCGGAATGGCCCCCATTCTGACACACGTCCTCGGCCCGCTCAAGCAGGACTTCGACCTCTTCCCCCACGAATCGGGCCCTAAATTCGGCCGATTTGACCTCGGAAAGCGCCCGCAGCCGCGCCGCGTGGGCCTTTTTGAGCGTCGGCGGGACCTGCCCCAACATTTGGGCGGCCTTCGTCCCCCGCTTCGGGCTGAAGGGAAAGACGTGGAAATAATGGACCGGCCCGTCGCGCAGCAGGGCGTAGGTGTTTTCGAAGCGCGCCTCGTCCTCGTAGGGGAAGCCCACGATGACGTCGGTGCCGATGCAGAGGCGCGGAATCTTCGCTGCGAGCCGTTCGCAGAGCCCGGCGAACTCGGCGACCGTGTAGCGCCGACGCATCAGGCGTAAAATTTCGTCGTCCCCGGCCTGGAGCGGAATATGGAGGTGCGGACAGAGGACCCGCGAGCCCGCGAAGAGCTCGACCATCTCCTCGCTCACCTCCTCCGGGTCGATGGAGGAGACGCGCACGCGGTGAATGGGCTGGGTCGCCTCGATCGCCCGCAGCAGCTCCAGCAGGCTGGTCGCCGGCTCGCGATCGTGGCCGTAGGTGCCGATGTGGATGCCGGTGAGGACGGCCTCGCGGAAACCGCGCTCGCTCAAGGAGCGCAGCTCCTCCAGGACCCGCGGGATCGGGATGCTGCGGTTGCGGCCGCGGGCGTAGGGGATGATGCAGAAGGTGCAGAATTGATTGCAGCCGTCCTGGATCTTGACGAAGGCGCGGGTGTTCTTGGAGTAGCTCGCCATCCCGAAGGTCTCGAGCTCGGTCTGCCGGAAGATGTCGTCGACCTCGATCATCGGCCGCTCGGGGCGCCCCAGCTCGAGGTAGTCGAGGAGCCGGGCCTTCTTGTCGTTGCCCAAGACGAGGTCAACGCCCTCGACCCGGGCGACTTCGCCCGGCTTGGTCTGGGCGTAGCAGCCCGTCGCGATCTTGAAGGCCTCGGGATTGCGGCGCGCGGCGCGGCGGATCAGGTTGCGGCTGTCCAGGTCGGCGCGGTCGGTGACGGTGCAGGTGTTGATGATATAGATGTCGGCCTTTTCCTTGAAGTCGACCAGGCGGAAGCGGCGGGCGCGCAGCTGGGCCTCGAGGAAGCTCGAGTCGTATTGGTTGGCCTTGCAGCCGAGGGTGGCGAAGGCGACGGTGGTGCGGCCGTCGTGATTTTCTTGGGTTTCTTGCATCACGCACCGCCCTCGGGCGAGCCCAGGCCCGCCTCGATCCAACCTCCGCCCAGGCACTCCTCGCCGCGGTAAAACACCACCGCCTGCCCGGGGCTGATCGCCCGCTGGGCCTCGTGGAACTCGACGCGCACCCTCCCCGCTTCCACCAGGCGCAGCGTCGCCGGGCTGCCCTCATGCCTATGTCGAATGCGGGCCGTGACCTCGATCCCGTCCGAAACCGGCCGCACCCAGCGCACGCCCGAGGCCAGGAGCACGGGCTGGAAGAGCGCGCCGTTGTCGCTCATCGTGATGCGATTCGTCCGCGGGTCGATCGCCTTCACGTAGACCCGCTCGCCCTGGGCCACCTGCGTGCCGCGCCGCTGGCCGACGGTGTAGCGGTGGATGCCTTCGTGGCGCCCCAGGACCTCGCCGGACTCGTTGACGATCTCTCCCGCCGCCGGCGCCGCGCCCTGCAGGTACTTGGCGATGAAATCGCCGTGGTCGCCGCCCGGGACGAAACAGATCTCCTGGCTGTCCGGCTTCTCGCTGGTCTTCAAGCCCGCCTCGCGGGCCAGGCGGCGTACCTCTTCCTTGTCCATCCCGCCGACCGGAAAGAGCGTGTGCTCGAGCTGTCGCTGGCCGAGGCTGAACAAGAAATAGCTCTGGTCCTTGCGCCCGTCCCGGCCCTTGCGCAGCTGCCATTCGCCGGTCGCGGGATCGCGGTGCTTCTGCGCGTAATGGCCGGTCGCGACGTGGTAAGCTCCCAGCTCGAAGGCCTTGGTGAAGAGGAAGTCGAATTTCACCTTGTCGTTGCACAGCGCGCAGGGGTTGGGCGTGCGGCCGGCGAGGTATTCCGCGACGAATTTGTCGACGACTTGCTCGCGGAACTGCGCCTTGCTGTTGATCACGTAGAAGGGAATCCCCAGCTGGTCCGCGACGCGGCGGGCGTCGCCGATGTCCTCGATCGAGCAGCAGCTGGCGTGGCGCTGCGGTTCGTCCTTGGGCGCGTCCCAGAGCTTGAGGGTGATGCCGATCACTTCGAAGCCCGCCCGCTGCATCAGCAGCGCGGCCACCGAGCTGTCGACCCCTCCGCTCATCGCGACGACGACTTTTTGGCGATCGAGGTTCATAAACTTTTCAACAATCCTCTTTCCACAATGCGCAGGGCCGCGTCTTGGGCGGCAAGCTTCGCTAAGTGGCTGCTTTCAAGCCGCGGCCCGGATCTTGCCGACCAGCTTGGGCAAGACCTCCAAAAAACGGTCCACCTCGGCCTCGGTGTTGAGCCGCGACAGGCTCACACGCACGCCCTCCAAGGCGGCGGCCTCGTCGAGTCCCATGGCCGTCAAGACGTGCGAGGGCTCCAAGGAACCCGAATCACAGGCGGCGCCCACGCTGACCGCAATCCCCTCCATGTCGAGGTTCATCAAGAGGGTCTCGCCCGAGACGCCGGGGACGCGGTTGTTGAAGATGAAGGTCGGCGTGCCACTGACCTGGTGCTCGCGCTCGCCGTCTACCGGATCGGCGCGCA
>SZOV01000133.1 GCA_030263375.1 Deltaproteobacteria bacterium PRO3 | reverse complement strand
AAGATGCGAGTTAACCTCATGGTAGTCGACCTCGAGGTCGCTCAATGCCGTGTGGCAGCGCGGGCACCAGTTGATCAGGCGCTGGGCGCGATAGATCAGCCCCTCTTCGTAGAGCTTGACGAAGACCTCGCGCACCGCCTTGGAAAGCCCCTCGTCCATCGTGAAGCGCTCGTGGGCGTAGTCGAGGGAGCAGCCCAGTTTTTTGAGCTGGTGGCGGATATTGCCGCCGGACTCTTCCTTCCACTTCCAGACCCGCTGGATGAAGGCCTCGCGCCCCAGGTCGTCGCGGCTCTTGCCCTCGGCGCGCAGCTGGCGCTCGACGACGTTTTGGGTGGCGATGCCGGCGTGGTCCATGCCGAAGACCCAGAGGGTCGCCTTGCCCTCCATCCGCTCGAAGCGCACCAGGATGTCCTGCAAGGTGTTGTTGAGGGCGTGGCCCATGTGCAGCGAGCCGGTCACGTTGGGCGGCGGGATCACCACCGAATAGGTCGCGCGGCCCCGGGGGTCGTCGGGCGCGGCGAAGACGCCGGCCTGCTCCCAGGCCCGCCACCAGGCCTTTTCGACTTCATGCGGTTCGTAGACTTTGGGGATCTCGTTAGCGGGGGAATCGGACATGGAAAGGCTACTCGGCGTCGGTCTCTTGCATTAAAATTTCGAGCTGCTCGCGGATCAGGCGCTCGGCGATCTCGGGGAGGATCTCGCGGGCGACCTTTTCGATCACCTGGGCGGCCAGGACCTCGAGCCTCTCGGCCTCAAGCGGAAGGGGCGCCGGGGCCGCGGCCGCGGAGGTCTCCGGGAGGGGGGTCACTTCTTCCTCGCCTAACTCAGGGTCATCCCAAACACTCGACATAGGGGCCTCCTTCCTTGCTGGCCCGTTACTATCATTATAGGCCGGATTCTCAATAAGAAATTTGGCCGCCGGGAGGGCTTTCTCGCAAAAAAGCCTTGTCCGGGCCGGGAAAATCAAGCTACCCCCTCCTCTGGGACCTGATTTCGCGAAAAATCCGGCCTTGGGCCCCAGGGACCGGGACCTCCCCGGGAATGCCGCGCCACGAATACCATGCCGAAAAAAATCCTAAAAAATCTCCTCCCCTGGCTGGTCGCCGCCGCGCTGCTCTTCTACCTCTTCACCAAGGTGCCGCCCGAGCAGGTCCTGCGCAGCCTGCACCACCTGCACCTGCCCAGCTTCCTCGGTTTCGGCGTGGTCTACTTCCTGATCATCCTCGCCCTGGACACCTGGGTCTTGAGCGGCGTCCTCAGCCGCTTCGCCGCGCCGGTCTCCTTCCGCGAGTTACTCCCCGCGCGCTGCGTCAGCTACCTGCTGGCGCTGCTCAACTACAACGCGGGCCAAGCCGGGATGGCGGTCTACCTGAAGCGTACGCGCGGCTTGAGCTTCTTCAAGACGCTGGGCTGCATCTTCTTCGTCACGGTGGTCGATCTCTACTGGGTGATCGCGATGGCCTTCGCCGGCAGCTTCCTGATGGACATCCACCTCCAGGGCTTCCAGCTCCAAGACTGGGTGCGGCGCGTGGCGGGCATCGCCTTGATCGCCTTCGTCCTCCATCTCGCCTTCTGGCGCGGCTGGTTCGGAAAGATTCTCCCCGCCCGCCTGCATTTCGGGATCGGCGACTGGCTGCGCGGCAAACACCTCTTCCAGCCCTTCCACCACGCGACCGTCGCCGACTACTTCAAGATCGCCCTCGCCCGCTTCCCGATCCACGCGGCGATCGTGTCGTCGCTTTGGTTCCTGATCCGCTTCGCGGGCGGGACGGTTTCGTTCCGCGACGTCGTCGCGACCGTCCCCATCGTTCTGTTGGTCGGGACGATCCCGCTCACCCCCGGCGGCCTCGGCGCCACGCAGCTGGCGCTGGTCGAGCTGCTGAAGGACCACGTCGTCCCGCCGCCGGCGGCCCAGGGTTCGGTGGGCCCCGCCGAGCTGCTGTTGGGAATTTCCCTCTCCTGGATGATGTTGAACTACCTCCTCAAGGCGATCGCCGGCCTGATCTTCCTGCGCGGCGGCTCGCGCGAGCTCTTCCAGGAAGGGCCAGATGCCGCGCCGCATTAAACATGGAAGCAATTTCCTTTGCGGGGCCTCCGATAACTCATGATAGAATGGGCTCAGAGGAGGTATTGGGTTTATGCACGACCCCGCCGGTCGCTTGATCCACGCCGCCGCGCTGGACGATTACTTCTTCGAGGAGGTCCGGAGCGCCTTTCACAAGCAGAAAGTCCGGGCCCTCCCCCACACCGAGTTCTACCTCGTCCGCCTGCTCAGCGATTTCTGCCGCCGCGACAACCTCTACTCCAATCCCGGGCACGAAGACACGCCGCTCGCCATCCTCTACCTCGAGTCGCTGCAGAGCGGCGGCCACGAGGGCCTGCGCCTGCTCAAGCAGATCGCCGACTTCGCGCTCTACACCTCGGGCTTCTTCCAAGATTCCCTGATCCGGCAGAACATCGATCTCGACTACTACGCCAGCATGGGCGGCAACGCCTATCGCCGCCTGCACTCGCGGGCGCGCGAGACCAGCCACGGCGAGGCCTTCGCCGAGACCTTCCGCGAGCTGAGCGAGCGCTTCCTCCACTTCGTCGACGTCCTGGCCGAGATCAGCGAGCGCTCGAACGTCCTCAAGGACTCCGACCTGCTGCGCCTCTATGAGAAATGGCTCAGCACCGGTTCCGAGCGCCTTAAGCAGAAGCTGGAGGAGTTCGGCATCCGGCCCCTGTCGCCGGCCGGCGTGCCGCGCGGCGAAACGAGGCATTGATGCTGAGCGAGCTGCAAAGCTGGATCGAGGAGACCTACCGGCTGGAGCCGGAGGCCCCGGTCGCGGATTACCTCATCGACCGCGCGCAGCTCGAGCGCCACCTGGACAAGGACAGCCCCTACCGGAACGCCGAGGAAGTCTTGCTGTTGCGCGGCGACGCGCAGAACTGCGAGGTGGGCTTGTTCCTTCACCCCAAATTCGGCTTGGAAGAGACCTCGGTGGCCGAGGCCGACACCCACGGGGTCATGACCGCCCTGGAGGGCGTTTCCCACTTGCTGCTCTCGCTCCACCGCCTCAAGCGCTCGGAAGGGCTGACCCAGCTCGAGCTGGAGCTGCAGGCCGAGGTCGACAAGTTCCTCTTCCTCCGGCTGATGTCCGATGAGGGCCGGCGGGCCGAGGCCAAGCGCCACCTGCTGAGCGAGGCCAACCTCGAGGGCTTAAGCCGGGAAAACCTCGACCGCTACGCCGCCGCGCGGCGCCTGGCCCACCGCTACTGCCGGCACCTCGAGGAGACATACCTTGCCCCGCGATCTTTCGACGGCCTCTTCCGCGAGCTGCCGGAATTCTACCGCATGAGCCATTGGAGAAAGCTTCAGACCATCGGCCTGCCGTGAACCACCCAAGCAGAATGCGACGCCCTTGGGCCTGTAAATGGTAGGCGCGTTATTCACCTCGGGAAAAAATTGACAGACCGGCCTCCCGAAAATAAAGGTCCCGGCGTGCGAAGACTCCTGGCTTTCCTTCTCTGTCTTCTCTGCGCCCTCGCCGGCGCCGGGATGCCTATTGCCGCCCCAGCACCCGCCGGCGCCGCGGCCGACTCGGCGCCGCCCCTGCGCGGCATGGGACTGGGCCTGTTCAGCAAGGACCCCCAATACGACTACCGCCGCGACCTGCAAGAATTGAAGGCCCTGGGCGTCAACGCCATCCTGCTCGTCGTCAACTGGTACTCCCCCGACATCCGCTCCAATGCCATCGAGCCTCGCCCCGACCACGGCGCCGAGAACAGCACCATCTCGGACGAGAAATTGATCCAGGTGATCCGCGCCGCGCATCGCCAGGACATGAAGGTCCTGCTCTTCCCCTACCTGCGCTTCGACCGGCGCGGCCCGAAGGACTGGCGCGGCGTCTTGGCCCCGGCCGACTTCTCGGTCTGGGCGAAGAACTACGAGCGCTTCATCCTGCACTATGCGGATTTGGGCAAACGCCACGGCGTCGCGCTGCTCAGCGTCGGCAGCGAGCTGGGCTCGATGGAGGAGAAGACCGAGTTTTGGAAGGGCCTGATCGCCAAGGTGCGCTCGCGCTTTCCGGGCGAGCTGCTCTATTCCTCCAATTGGGACCACTACAGCTATCCGACCTTCTGGCGGGAGCTCGACTACATCGCGATGACCTCCTACTACCCGCTCTCCAAGAAGAACGATCCGGAATTTCCCGAGATGCTCGCGACCTGGCAGGGCCTCAAGAAAAAGATCCTCGCCTTCAAGGCCCAGTACCCGCAGAAGCTGATCTTCACCGAGGTGGGCTATCCCTCGCTCGACGGCGGCAACGTCAACCCCTGGAATTATTTCGCCAAGGCCCCCGTCGATGTCGCCGAGCAGGCGCTCTGTTACCTAGCCTTCATCGAGGCCTGGAAAAATACCCCCGAGCTGGCGGGGGTCTTTTGGTGGGTCTGGTTCGATCCGGGCGGTCCGAAGGACCCCGGGTTCTCGCCGCGGGGCAAGCCGGCCGAGGAAATCCTGCGGAAGTGGTACGGCGGCGCGGGGCCGACGCAGTACTCCCGGCAAAAAACGCCGTAACGCGGGGCCGCGACTTCCGGGGCAAGCCGGCCACTTAGAACCTGAGACGGTCGGCACCCGGGTGCCGCGGGACACCGATGGAAAGACCTCCTGATGGCCCCGTTTGTCGCGGATTTTGCTTGTTTGACTTTCCAGTCCGAAGGAACGATAACCTTGGCCATGCGGAGCTTCGCGGCCAAAACCCTCACCTCGGCATTTTTAACGCTGGTTCTGAGCGCGGCCCCCCTGGCCTCGGCCTGGGCCCTCACCCAATACTACGCCCGCGACCAAGACCGGCACCCCTCCGCCTCGAAGTTCACCCCCAAGCGCTTCGGCTACATGCCCTCCCGGCGCTACCTCCCCGGCACCAACAAGGTGAAAAAGAAATGCATCCCCAACGGCCAGGCGCGCTGCATCGCCCGGCCCGAACGCCCCAATCCCTTCGCCAGCCGCCTCGACGCCTACAACAACCAGCCGCGCACCCGCTCGGGCAGCACGGCCTCGCCGGTGGTCAAGACCTTCGATTTCGAGAATTATCCCGAGGAAGAATAGTAAAAAGGTTCGCCCCTACGACGGCTTCTTTTCCGGCAAATTGACGCTCGCGAAGTCCTTCGCATAGATACGGATGGTGGCCGTGAGCATCGCCAACAACATCGGCCCCAGCAGGATGCCGATCGGCCCGAAGACCGCTAAGCCGCCGAAGATGCTGAGGAAGAGCACCAGCTGGTGCATGTTGCTGCGGATCAAGACCGGACGCAGCAGGTTGTCGACCGAGCTGATCACCACCGCCCCGTAGACCGCCAAAAAGACGGCTTGCTTGCTGTGCCCCTGGATGAACAGCACCAGGACCAAGGGCGCGATCACCGCGCCGGTGCCGAGCATGGGCAAGAAGGACATGAAAAAGGTCACCGCGCCCCAGACCAAATAGGCCTCGATCCCCGCGAGATAGTAACCCGCCGTCGCCAGCGCCGCCTGGGCGAGGCCGGTGAGGAAATTGCCGTAGAAGACGCCGTAGATGGTGTCGCGGATCTCGCCCGCCAAGCGCTGCTCGTATTGGTCTTTCACCGGCGAGAGGCGGATCAGGGTACCGAGAAATTCCCGCCCGTCGCGAAACAGGTAGAACAGCACGATGATCATGATGAAGAAATGCAGGATGAAATTGGCCGTCCCCGCGAGCACCGACGGCGAGTACTTCGCCAGGATCTGGGCGAGGCGCGACATGGCCTGCTGGATCAGGGGCACCAAATCGAAATTGAAGCCCGAGAGGTACTCGAACTTGGCGGCGAAGAAGGTGATCTTCTGCTGAATGGCGGTCAGCAGCCCCGCGACCGAGCTTTGCGTGATCGAGAAGTTGCTGGCCGTGACCAGTGATGCCAGCTGCGTGGTGACCAGGGTCAAGAGAATGGCGATCGGCAGGAAGATGAAGAGGATGACCGTGGTAACCGAAAGGGTCGCCGCGACGTTGGCGCGCTGTTTGGTCCAATTGAGAAACTTTTGGTGGATGGGGTAGAACAGCACCGTGAAGACCCCGCTGAGGATGAGGGTCTGCAGGAAGGGATGGATCAGGTAGACCCCCACCGCGATCAAGACCAAGAGGAGAAGGATAAACGCGCGCTGCTCGGTTTTTACGGAGTTAGCCATCGATCTGCACCAAGACGTCGTCGCCCTCGACCGTCACCGGGTAGCAGGCGAGCTTGAGGTTGGGATTGTCGGCGTTGAGGCCGCTGCAAACGTCGAAGCGCCAGGCGTGCCAGGGGCAGGTCACGACCGTTCCTTCCAGCTCGCCCTCGGCGAGCGGCCCGCCGCGATGCGGGCAGTGGTTTTGCGTGGCGTAGAAGCGGCCGTCGACGTGGAACAGCGCGACCGGCTTGCCGCCGCACTCGGCGGCGACCCCGGTCCCGGGGGCGATGTCTTGTCTTTTTGCGGCCTTGACCAACGGGGACATGGGACCTCCTGATTTCACCAGCCGGGCGCCGGCGCGGGCAGCGCCGCCGAGGGCTTGGCCGCGGGCGAGGCCGCCGGCACGGGCGCGGCG
>SZOV01000132.1 GCA_030263375.1 Deltaproteobacteria bacterium PRO3 | reverse complement strand
GGCGACCCCCTCTCCAAGGGTTATCGCCGCCCGCGCAAGAAAGTCGCCAAGCCGGCCGCGGCCACCGAGACCGCCGCACCTAAGAGCGACGCCGCTCCCGCGGCCCCGGCCGCCGAGAAGGCGGCGGAGAAGCCGGCCGACGCGGCGAAGTAAATCCCGCGAAAGAAAAATCCGAACGGGAGCCGTCTCCAGCGGCTCCCGTTTTTTTCCTATTTCTTGCGACTGACGTGCCGGGGACCCTCGATGTAGGTCTTGTCGACCAGACTGCGCAGAAAGACCCCGAAACCGTAGGGGCTGGTCTCCTGCATCTCCCGCCAACTCCTCAGATCCCCGTTGTACATCATGAAGTGGGTTTCCTCGAGCCAGGCGCGCATCTCCGAGAGGAATAGGTCTTTGAGACCGCGGTGCGAATGGTGCTCGAATTCGTGGACCGTCTGGGCGGGAAGCGTGATGGCCTGCCAAATCTTGTTTTCCCAAGACAGGGCGGGATCCAGCGCCTGCACCGCGATGATGGGCCTCCCGTGCGGGCTTCGATCGGCGGGGACGTAGAAGGCATGCACCGGGCCGTCCTCCTTCGCGGAGGGATCGAGCTTGACGTAAAGTTCGCGCAGCTCTTCCTTGGACAAGACCTGCAGGTCGATCTCGCCGTTCTCGATAGCGCGGCGGGCCTCCTCGGCGGTCGGCGTGGTGCGCCGCTTCATCAAATACAGGACGTCCGCCTCGTCGAAGGTGGATTTCTCCGCCACGATCACCTCGCCACGCCGGGAGCCGTTCTGCGCAGGAGGCACGAACACTGCCCGCGGATGATTGCCGAGGCGACGGGCGGGCGGGAGCGCCTCCCAGATCCGGCGCAGCTCCGCGCGAGGCACCGTACGGATGTCGGCTTGGCCTCTCTCCAAGGCCTGCTTCGCCAGCTTCGCGTCGGGACTCGGGTCCAACTTCAGCAAATCCAAGACGTCCTGTTTGAAGGCCGGATCACCCCTCTTGCCGTAATTTTCGATGCGCTCCAACAGTAAACGGGCATCGTTGTGGTATTCCGACAGGCGGATGTCCTCTTCGGCTTCGTGCAGGAGACGGCTGGTTTGCATGTACAGCAGCGCAAATTTTTCCGCCAGGGTACGGTCGTAGATGAAGCCGGTATAGATGCTCCCGTTGATGCGGTCGACGGCCGCCAGGTAATCGGGATGGCCGTCCCTTTGGTCGAAATACCCTTGCAGGCGACCCCAATGGAATTCGTCGGGGGCGGCGACCTCGGCGATCTTGTGCGGAAGATCCCGGGTGGCGAGCACCTTGAAGATCCGGTCGAAGTGCAATAGCGGCACCGTGCTGGACGCCGCGCGCCGAATGGCGTCCTCCAAGACCTTCCTGTACGCGGGCCTAGACCTCCAGGTCTTGAGGTAATCGGCCAGCCCTTCGACCGCGATGGTCGGCGTGAAGGCCTCGCGTCGGGTTTCGTTCCTCTGCGGGCGCCAAAGGATGAAATTGTGCTCCGGGTCCCGAAACGGGACGGCCGCCTCCGCGGTGTCGTAGCTGTTCAGGTACCGCTCGACGGCGTTCCGCAAATCGCGCGCGAGCGGCAAGGAGTGAAGTCGATCGACCCATTCGGGCGGAGGGGGCGCCGCCTGCGGGCGACGGAAACTCGGCAGCCACCGCCGCAAACGATCCAGCAGGGAGGCGGGCGGCGGCTCGGGGGTCGCGGCGGACACGGGTAGGAAGGCATAACGCGCCGACCAACCGCGTTCATTCAGGAAGGCCTCCAAGGATTCGATGCGGCGGGAAATGCTCGCGACCCGCACCAGGGCATCGAAGTCCTCGACCGTTCCTTCCTTGAGGGTACGCTCGAAGGCCTCCTGCATCAGGTGATCGTAGTGCGAGCCGACGCCCCGGCGCAGCGGGTTCATGTCCATCGTGTACCAAAAACACTTCACCGCAACCTCTAGCTGCTCGACGCGGGTGGTGGTGCGGCCGTCGTCGTGGAGGACGTCGCGCAGCCGGCTATTATGCATGAGATCGAAATAGCGTTGCAGGTCGACATGCGGCGTCTTTAAGTAATACTCGCCGATGTCCTCGATCATCCTCCCGAAGCGGTCGCGGACGGCGGCGTCGGCCTCGGGCCCCACCGAGAGCCAATCCCGCAAATGGCTGAGCAAGCGACGCTCGTAGAACTTGTAGTCGGACGACTCGCCGGTCCCGAGCTGGGACATGTGGAGGGACCCGGCGTTTTTGTGCGTCGCTTGCCTGGGCGGAAGCCGCCAATCCGATACCCCCGCGGAGGCGACCGGGCCCGGTCCCGCGACCCAGGGCCGCAAGCCGCCGAGCGGCGTCTCCCCCCCGAAGGGCCGCGGCACCGGCCTGAGCGTCTCGGAGAGGAGTTCCATACGGCGCAGCTCCGCCGCAAATTTGGGACCCGTCAAGGCCTGGCTCAATTTTCCGCCGGCGTGAAGCTGCAAGAGAAAGACCAGCGAATCGGTCAGCGCGGTGGCGCCGTCCACCTGGGGCCTAAGGCCCAGGGCGGCCTCGGCCTGATGGCCGAGGTAGATGCCCGCCAAGGTCGCGGCCTGCGGCAAGGCCGCGGCGGGAATGCGAAGCAGCGGCGAGGCGGGTAGCCCCATGGAGGCCCCGTGCAGCGAGCGAACGCCCTTCCGGCCCGCAGCGCCGAAGCCCTTTAGGAAAAGCAGGGTGACGCCCAAGCCCAGACCTTCCCGCCCCAGGGTCTCCGGCGACCAATCTTGCTTGGGCCCGATGGCGTGATGGATGCCCTTGCTGGCGAAGAGAAAGGCGGGAACCTCCGCGGTGAAACCGAGGGCGGAGGCAGCGAAGCGCGCGCCGGCGCCGCGCGTCAGCCAATGCGCCTCCGGCCGTGCCAGCAGGCGCGAGAGCCCGGCCAAACGCACGCCCTGAAAGACGGCGGAGGCGACCATCATCCCGCCCAACATGCCCGGGTCCGCGACCTGCTCGGCGAAGTGTCCCAGCAGAAATTCGGCGCGACCCCCGACGGCCCCGCGACCCAGGATGGCGTCCAACTCGCGCCGCGCCTCGCGCGCTGCGGACCCTTCGACTTGGGAGAGAATCTGATAAGCGGCCGCGGCCGCATCGATGCCTCCCAATCGCTGCCGCCGCCTCGCCAAGGCGAGCCAAGCGGCGGCAAAGATTTCGGGATCCTCCTCGCCGGCGAGGGCCAGGGCCTCGCGATAGCCGTCTTCACCGAGACGGGCCCTCAAAGTCTTTTTGGCTTGGGGAAAATCCTGTTCGAGACGGACGGCGAGCGGCGCCTCGCCTCCGTCCGGGGCGAGGGCCCCGGCGGCCAGGCCGGCGAGGCTCTCCAACCAGGCGGCCAATAGGCGGCCGGGTCCGCCGGGTGGGACCGCGGACGCAGTGGTCGGATGCTGGGTTTGCGCGGCCTGCGGCGGACTCGCCGCGAGGCGGTGCAGACCTGACATAGGTGTGCCCCCAAAAAATTATAGTAAAAACAGGCTCTTACTTGCGGATCCCCTAGCCCCACCCGGGGTTCCGGGACCTAGGAATACCCCGGAGAAGAGAAGATCCGCAGCGAAAAACGATGCCTACGGTTTCGGCACCCATGTACATAAGTTGCGGGGAGGATTCTGAAATTTAGCGGCCGGGCCCCTCGGCGCTCAAGGGCTCGGCCTCGATCTCGACGACCTTGGGGAGCGGCGGGGGGAGGAAGTCGGGACGGACCCCGCTCGGGGTATTTCCATCCGCCTCTTCGCCGAGGCGCTGGACGATCACCGTGACGTTGTCCGCCTTGAAATGGCCGACGTAGTGCGCGGAGATGCCGTCGGTGTCCGGGTGCTTGCGCATGTCGACCACGTGGCCCAGCTCGGTCAGCGTCATACCCTCGTGGCGCCACTCGCCCGGGGGCGGATTCTTGCCCCAGACCTTGCGGTAGGCGGCGACGAAATCTCGATGGGTGATCGTTTGGCCGAAACGCCCCTCGGCATTGAAGGCGGCTCGGACGTGCATCCGCAAGAGGGCCTCGTTGCGCAGGGCCAGCTCCATCTCGGCGGCGCTGCGGGCGCCGCTGAAGCGCAGCACGTCGCCGATCTCGTCCTTGCTGATGAAGTTCTCCGTCAAGCCGGCCGAGCCGGCCACCACGCTCGCGCCCTTCTTCGCGCGATGGGTCTCCGTGCCGACGCGCAGCTCTTGGTGCCCGTGGGGATAATGCCCGCCCAAGGCCTGATCGACGCGGGCGGCCAGGGGATGGATGCGGGCGTGGACCGTCTGGCCCCGCGGCAACTTGCGCGTCGCGCCCAATTCCCGGGCCGTGTAGGCGTCGCCCTGCAGTTCGAAGTCGGGACGGAAGACCATCGCCTCGGCGTCGCCCACGTCTGCGAAGCGCAGTTCGTAGACGTCGCCGCCCAGCTCGCGGACCTCCACGCCGACGACGACCGCCCCCGGATTGCCCTTCAGGCGCTTGTGTTCGGGGTGCTCGACCATCTTTTGATCGGCGAGGCGGATCGCCTCCTCGAGGGAGACGCCGGGGCGCGCCGCGGCCTCCTTCAGGACATGCTCGGCGAGCACCGCGGCGAACTCACCGCCCGCGTGGCCGCCCATGCCGTCGATCGCGAAGTAGCGGGTGACCTTCTTGCCGCCGGGCCCGGTGAAGCGGACGATCGCGAAGCGGTCCTCGTTGTGTGCGTAGCGGCCCACGCCGGGGTCGCGGCCCGCGGCCAGGCCGGGGAGACGTTCTTCGCGAATCGCGTTTTGCGGGCCTATTTCCGATTGCAGGACGGCGGCCGGCACCTGGATCGCCGCGAGCGGACGCTCGGCCTTCCCGCCGGGAATCGGCCTCAGGCCGGGCTTGGGCCGCGGCGACGGGGGCGGTGTGGAGAAATCGTACTCGAGGCCGCCGAAGACGCGGTCGCGCAGCTCGCCGTAGACCAGCTCCCAGGCCGCGCGGGCCGGGCTGCCCTCGGGCAGGCCGCGGATGTGAGCGCGCAGCGCGGGACCGGCGGCGACGTAGGCCACGTGCAGGTCGGAGACGAACTCGGTGAAATCGCCGGCCTGCTTTTTCAAGCGGTCGGCGCGACCCCGGCCCCAATCCAGGGCGAAGAGCGCCTTTTCCCGCGCGAGAGTCTGGTGCGCGCGGTGCATGGCCTGCCGGTCCCTCAGCGGGATCTTCGCGTCGCCTTGGGCGTCGGTGCGATAGCGCTCGGCGGTGGGATGTCCGATCTCGTGGAGGAAGAGCGCCGCGAGGTTGCGGCGCGATCCATGGAAGGACCCGGAGTAAAGGTAGAGCGAGCCGTCCGCGGCGTCGTAGGCGCCGAAGTGGGCGTTCTCCTGCCGCGGGCTCTTCAGGAAGATTTTCTTCAGTCCGCCGCCGGCGATCAGCGAAGCGGGCAGTTTCTGCAAGAGGGCGTTCAGAAAAACCACTTGGCCGCCGTTCTCCTGCAGAAAGGCCTCGAGGGCCTTGCCCTCGGGCCGTCCGGTCGCAGCTTCTCCTCCCAGGTACAACGCGACGCCGAGCTCTTTCGCCCGGCCCTCGAGCTTCTTCCAGGCCTCGGCCGCCTGCGCGGACTCGACGCGGGGGAAGCCCTGGCGCTGCGACCAGCGCAGGTAGGCCAGGATCTCGGCGGGGCTGGCGGGACGCACCACCCGGGTATCGGCGCCGCTGGACGGCTCCACCAGCATGCGGCCGGTAGGCCACTGTTCGATGCGCCCGCCGCGGTCGAAGGTGGTGGCGAGCTCCGGCGTCATGCCGGGGATCTCGCCGACGTAGGTGGGCCGGGGGGCGCCGAGGCTTTTTAAGTCCGCGCCCGAGCCGCCCAGCGGGATCTTTTCGACGTAGGCCCCGGTCGGCTCGCCGAGCGCCGCGGCGTCGCGCGCCGGCGCGACCGGCACGGCGCGGCGTCCCGGGAGCTTGCCGCCCTTGCCGCCCGCTCCCCCCCTGTCGAGAGAGGCGAGGTAGGCCTCATGCGGCCTAAACATCTCCTGGAGATACATCCCCAGCTTGGGGTTCACCGCGTGAACGGTCGCTCCATAATTATCCATGATCCGGCGCAGGACGCTCCTGTCCCCCGAATCCGGATTGAAGGGGATGAAATCGCCAATCCTTTCCATCGAGGTCGACCGGGAGCGGATGGTCGATATGACTTGCATGACGTTGTCGGCGCGCAGCTCTCGGACGCCGAGCGATTGCTGCTCCTCCGCGGAGAGCGGGACGCGGGACGGAGGCGGGACCGGCGGCGGCATGCTCTGCTTGGAGAAGCCGTAGAAGTCGCGCCCGTGGTTGCTGAGGTACTCGTCCAACCAGCGGATCTTGCGCCCGTCGTGCATCTCCCAGTGCCGCAAGGCGCCGACCAGGCGGATCACCCCGCTCTCGTATTCCCGCGATTTGAAAGGATTTCGCATCAGATGGACCAGGGCGTCGCGCACGCGGACCGCGAAATTCGGGTTCGTGTAATCGCGAAGCCCCGCGGGCTCCAGGCCGAGGGAAGCGAGCAGCTCGAGTTCCCGCTCGCTGAATTGGCGGAGGTCGCGCAGCGGCTGGTCGTCGGCCCCGTGCAGGTCGCGCCCCTTCGGCGCGGCGGGCTGCCCCGCGACCTCCGAGGTGGACTCGAGGATCATCGCGGCGTCGACCTCTTGAACGACGGACTGCTCCTCGTAGCGGGGGGAGGGAAATTCCTTTTCCAGGT
>SZOV01000131.1 GCA_030263375.1 Deltaproteobacteria bacterium PRO3 | reverse complement strand
TGCTCAATTCGACCGCTGGGTCTACGCCTCGGGCAAGAAGCTGTCCGGGCTCGTCAAACGCCGCGCTGCTGAGCGGGCACTGTTCGAAGGGAAAACACCATGCGCCTGCTCCCTCTTGTCCTCGACCTGACGCTGGGTTGCCTGCCCACGCTGGTTTCGGCCGCACAGCCGCCAGTGCCCGCCTCCACCGCCGTGCCCGGCAGCGAACAGATCGCCAGCCGCACCCTGGCCAACGGCCTGAAGATCATCGTCTGGCCCGACCACGACATCCCCAATGCCAACTTCTACACCTTCTACAAGGTCGGCAGCCGCAACGAGCGCGGCGTCGGCAACATGGACGTCCCGACCGAGACGGTCAAGAAGGCCCCCGCGCCCACGCCGGTGCCGACGCCCAAGCCTAAGGTTCCCACGCCCAAGCTGTAAGTTTCCCCTTATTGGCGCCTTTTTCTCCATCCCGCTCGGGCGGGCGCGGTTTGTTTGCGTCCGCTGGCGCAGTGCGGTAAAAATTTTCTTCGACTTTTTTCCCGCCGAATGGAAAAATTTCCGAACTATGTCCGCTCCGCTTTCTCCCGAAAAGATTTTCAACGTAGGCCTGGGCTTCTGGAGCTCGAAGACTCTGCTGAGCGCCATCGAGCTGGGTCTCTTCACGCAGTTGGCCGCCGGTCCCCTCGCGCGCGAGGCCCTGCGCGAGCGCCTGGGCCTCCATCGCCGCGCCGCGCGCGACTTCTTGGACGCCCTTGTGACGCTGGGCTTTCTCGAGCGGGAAGGCGACCTCTACCGCAACGCCCCCGAGGCTGACCTCTATCTAGACAAGGCCAAGCCCACCTACCTGGGCGGCATCTTCGAGATGGCCAACGCGCGACTCTACGCCTACTGGAACTCGCTGACCGAGGCCCTGCGCACCGGGAAGCCGCAGAACGAGGCCAAAGAGGGCGGGGAGCTCTTCGAGGTGCTGTACGCCGATCCCCAGCGCCTGAAGGCCTTCCTGCAGGCGATGACGGGTCTCAGCCGGGAGAGCGGCAGGGCGATCGCCGCCAAATTCCCCTGGGGGCGCCATAAGCACTTCATCGACATCGGCGCGGCGCAGGGCGGAGTGCCCGTCCAGCTGGCGCTGGCCCATCCTCATTTGAAGGGCGGGGGCTTCGACCTCCCGCAGGTGGGGCCCATCTTCGAAGAATACGTCGCCTCGCAGGGCCTCGCCGAGCGCCTGAAATTCCATCCGGGAAATTTCATGGAAGACCCTTTGCCCGAGGCCGAGGTCCTCTTGATGGGGCACATCCTGCACGACTGGGACCTGGCGCAGAAAAAGCAACTCCTGGCCAAGGCCTATGCCGCGCTGCCCAAGGGCGGCGCGCTGATCGTCCACGAGGCCATCATCGACGACGAGCGCCGCCGCAACGCCTTCGGCCTCCTGATGAGCCTGAACATGCTGATCGAGACGACGGGCGGCTTCGACTTCACCGGGGCCGATTGCATCGGCTGGATGAAGGAGGTCGGTTTCCAGGAGGCCTACGTCGAGCCGCTGTCCGGGCCCGATTCGATGGTGGTGGGAATCAAGTAGGGTGGAAAAAGGTTTACCTTGCCGCGCCGATCCGGATGGCCAATCATGGGGCTATGTGGTCAAGGTTTTTCAGGATGCTGGCCGAAGCGAGGGTAAATCCCCGGCCCAACCCGCAATTTATCCGCGAGATCCGCTCGCTGTTTAATTTCCTTCAGGGATATTTCCGCTACGAGACCCGTGGCTTGGAACATGTTCCCAAGCGCGGGCCCGCCCTCTTGGTGATGAACCACGGCGTCCTGCCTTTCCACGCCTATCTGCTGATCCGGGAAATTTTTTTCCGGTTGGGCCGCCTGCCGCGAACCCTGGGGGCGAGGTTTCTGTTCCAGACGCCGCTGCTGCGCGAGATCGCGGTGCAGGTCGGCGCGATGAACGCCAATCATCGCAACGCGAAGGCGGCGCTGGAGGCGGGCGAATTGGTCCTGGTGGCGCCGGGCGGGATCTACGAGGCGCTGCTCGTCCATCCGGGAATGAAGACCATTCCCTGGCACGGGCGCTACGGTTTCGCGGTCGTCGCCTGCAAGATGGGGGCTCCCATCATCCCCACTTATTGCCAGGGGATCAACGAGGTCTATCTGACCTCGCGCGTGTTCCTGAGACAGCGGGTCCGCATCCTGCGACGGATCCGTTTTTCGCTCCCCTTTTTCTTCGGCATCGGGCTCTTGCCCTTCCCGGTGAAGCTGGTCCACCGCATCGGCAAACCGATCTCCACCAAGCGCCGGAAGGGCGAGTCCTTCCGCAAGGCGGTGCGGCGGATCCACGAGGAGGTCCTGGCGGCGATGCGGGAACTGATGCAGGAGAAGGACGGGGAAAAATCGCTTTGACTTTTTGGATTCTTGATGGAGAATGACGGGTCCGATCCTTATCACCCGACATTCATTGGAGAATTCCATGGCCCGTCTCATCGCCGTATTCGCCGCAGTATCCCTTTGCCTCTTCTCCGTCGCTTCGCGCGCGCAGAGCACCTTCACGGTCGACTCCACCGGGGACGCCGGGGCCGGTACCCTGCGGCAGGCCATCCTGGATTCCAACGCAAACCCTCCGCCGGCGGGGACGCGCAACCGCATCGAATTCGACTTGGCGGGAGCGTCCCCCTTCACCATCGCCCCCGCCTCGGCCCTGCCGACGGTCACGGCGCCCGTCGACATCGACGGCACCTCGCAGCCCGGCTTCGTCCTGGCGCCGATCATCGTCCTTGATGGCAACGGGGCGGGCGCCGGTGTCGACGGCCTGAACATCACCGCCGGCGATTCCGTGGTGCGGGCCTTGGTCATCCAGCGTTTCAGCGACAACGGTATTGTGCTGGAGACCGGCGGCGGCAATATCGTGACCGGCTGCTACGTCGGAACCAACGCCGCGGGCAATGCGGACCAAGGCAACCAAGACGACGGCATCCTGATCCTCAATTCCGCCAATAACACCATCGGAGGCGACGAGGCCGGCCAGGGCAACCTCGTCTCGGGCAACGGCGGGGCGGGCGCCCGCGGGATTGCCATCGAAGGGGCGGGATCGACCGGCAACCAAGTCTTCGGCAACCTGATCGGGACCGACGTCACGGGGACCGCCGACCTCGGCAACAACGACGAGGGGGTCTCGATCGGCGACGACGCCTCGGGCAACTTTATCGGCGGCCCCAACGTCGGCCAGGGCAACCTGATTTCGGGCAACAGCCGCGGCGTTTTCATTCAATCCAGTGCGACGCAAAATACCGTCCAAGGCAACAAGATCGGCACCAATCTCGCCGGGACCGCGGCCCTGGGCGGATTGGGCAACAACTCCAACGGGGCTGTCCTGCTCCAAGGCGACGACAACCTAATCGGCGGCAGCACGCCAGGATCCCGCAACATCATCTCGGGCAACGACGCGGACGGCGTCTTCATCGGCGGCGGCATATTAGGCATCTCCGGCAACCGCATCCAGGGCAACTACATCGGCCTGGATGTCACGGGGGCCAACGCCGTTCCCAACAACGGCCGCGGCATCCTCAATTCCAGCGGCAACGACAATATTTTCGGGGGCTCCGGGGCGGGCGAGGGCAACGTGATCTCCGGCAACGCCGAAGAGGGCATTGCGATCGTCAGTCAAAGCGCGGCGCGTAATGTCGTCCAGGGGAACATCATTGGGCTCGATGCGTCCGGCACCGTCGAGGTGCCCAATGGCGAAGACGGAGTCCTGATTGAAGGCGGGGCCATCGGCCCGATGTTTGGAGACGAGGCCGACGACAACCAAATCGGGGGCACGGCGGCGGGGGCGCGCAACGTCATTTCCGGAAATCAAGGGGACGGCGTTCATATCCGCGACGACTCCGGAAACGCCCTCGGTACCCGATTCAACATCGTCGAAGGAAACTTCATCGGCACGGACGTCACCGGAACGCTCGACCGGGGCAACGACGGGTTCGGCGTTTTTATCGAGGGTTCCAACGAAAACCGCATCGGCGGCACCTCGGTGGAGGCGCGCAACGTGATCTCCGGCAACGACTCCTTCGGGATTTTCATCCTGGGTCCCGCCACCGGCAACCTCGTGCAGGGGAACTTCGTCGGCGTCGACGTCTCGGGGCTGCTGCCCCTGGGCAACGATTCGGTGGGCGTGGGTGTCGAGAACACCACCGGAAACGTCATCGGGGGTGCCACCGGGGCCGGAAACGTGATCTCCGGCAACGGATCCTCCGGCGTCTACCTCAACGACGGCGCGGTCGGCGTCGCCGTGCAGGGCAATTTTATCGGCACCGACCTCGGCGGCGTCGTCGACTTGGGCAATGCCGGCGACGGCATCCTGGTGGGACAGGCCTCCACCGACAATCGGCTCGGCGGCGGCCTCGCCGAGGGCAACACGATCAAATTCAACGGCGAGAACGGGGTGGAAATCCAAGAAACCAGCGCCGTCGACAACGCGATCTTGAGCAACAACATCTTCGGCAACGACCTGCTCGGGATTTCGCTCAACGGCGGACAGGGCAACCTGGGACAAGAGGCGCCCGCTCTGCTCGAGGCGACCAGTTCCGGCGCCACCCTCACGGTCACCGGAACTTTGGCGAGCGCCCCCAACACGACTTATACGATCCAGTTCTTCGTCAATTCATCCCTGGATCCCTCCGGATTCGGCGAGGGCGAATTTTTCCTGGGCGAGACCCAGATCGTCACCGACGGCGCCGGCAACGTCGATTTCACGGCCGTCGCCGACATCGTCAACTCCGCGGTCGATCTCAATGCCATCGTCGATCCGCGAGTGACGGCGACGGTCACCGATCCCAACGGGAACACCTCCGAATTCTCCAACGGGGTTTCCCTCGTCATCGCCGGGACGGTGCAGTTCAGCGCGGCCGCCTACCAGGCCAACGCCGACGCGGGGCCGGCGGTCGTCACGCTGCTGCGCAGCGGAGGTTCCGACGGCGAGATCAGCGTCCAATTCAGCACCGCCGATGGCACCGCCTTCGCAGGGCTGGATTACACCGGCGTCGTCCAAGTCGTGACCTTCGCGGACGGGCAGACTTCCGCCGAGGTCGAGATCCCCTTGCTCAATCCCGACGGCGTTTTCGGGGACCGGACCGTGCTGCTCGCCCTGAGCAATCCCAGCGAAGGCATCGTATTGGGCGATCCCGAGGCGGCGATATTGACCATCGTCTATCCCGCGGCGCCGGCCCCGACGCTGATTTCCGGCGGCGGCTGCCAATTGGGAGCCCCTGCCCCCTCGGGAGGCTTGGGCCTCATGGCCTGTCTGGCGCTTGGGGCCTGGGGGCTCCTGCGCCTCCATCGCCGCGGGGTCTAGAGTGGTCCCGATTCCCTTTTCCGGAGCCCCCGGTCCGCCCGAATTGGCCGACGAGGCCGCGCTCCTGCTGCACATGGCCGTTGAGCCCCTGGATCCCGCCACGGCCCGAAACCATGTCTTGAAAAAATACCTGATCTACCTGCTGGTCGCCGGTTTTTGCCTCGGCCTGCCGCTCGCGGTCTTCGGCGCCGTTTCCTTAAGCGAATGGGGCTTGCCGCGCTGGGTCTCGCAGGCGGCGATTTGGATCGCCCTCGCCGTCTTTTTCGTTTTCTTCTTCGTCATGCTGGCCCTCATCGCCTCGCGCGGCAAGGCTTACCGCTGGCTGGGGCTCCGTCCGGTCGCGCGCACCGGTGCCGCCGGCGAGGGTCACGAATTCGTGGCGATGGAAGGAGTGCGCCGCGGCCGCCCCTGGGAATACGGGATGTTCGAGAAGGAGCATTTCTGGCGCTGCCGCCGGCTCTTGCCCCCTTTTCAGATCGCCTACGTCGACGGAGCCTTTTGCGCCGATCCGACGGCGCCGGAGGCCTTGCAATCCTTGTTGGCGCAGATTCCCCCGAAACGGTACTGGCGCCGCCTGCGGATTTTCGGCGGGTCCGAGGGCCTGCGTACCTCGAGGCCCGCGCCCTTGGCGAAGTATTCGGTTCACGACCTGTGGCTTGCGGAAAAAATCCTGGAGACGCTGCGACAGTAAGTTGGACGGCGGCGGTATTGTCGAATTTTGGAAAGAGGGGAGGGGTCGCCGCTTATTGGCGCGACCGGAAATAGGGCTCGCGGGCGACTGCCGCCGAGCTGACGTAGACGCCGATCAGCGGGCGCTGCGAGGGACGGGGATTGGTGAAGTCGCTGACGAAGCCCTCCTCGACGCGGAACTCGATGTGCCCGGCCCCGGGCCCGCCGTAGACGAGGAGGGAACCGATCGGTGCTTCATAGGGGTCGTCGATCTCGAGCTTTTTAAACGCGAATTCGGTCTCAAGCTCCACTCCGGCGTCCCGGGCATATCGCGAGGTGGGGCGGTAGGGGACGACGTTGGCATCGAGCAGGGCCTGTTTTACGGCGCGCCAACAACGCTTTCGGGAGTGTTTTCGAGCCTTCAGCTTGGCGATCTCGGCGGCCTCGAGCAGCCCTTCGTCGTAGAACTCGACCGCGGGATCCGACAACTGAGGTAGTCGGAAATCGGATTTTTCCTCGCGACTGCGGGCGGAAGCGGGGGAAGTCATCAAGGCCGCGCCGAGGCAGGCGAATAGAAGGTAAGCGAATTTCTTATGCATTTCTGCGCACTTTATTCATTTTCGGGTGGGAAGCAACCCTTTTTTGCGTGGGGGTGCCGGGAAAATTGACGCGGTCGGACAACAACTCTTGGGCGACCCTCCTTCGATAATTCCG
>SZOV01000130.1 GCA_030263375.1 Deltaproteobacteria bacterium PRO3 | reverse complement strand
CGCCGCCAGCGGGACCTCCTGCAGGTCCACCTGCAGGTGCCGCTTGCCCGTTCGCGGCGCTTTTTCAACGCGGCCCTCGTCGCCTCGGCGCCGATGGTGGGCCTCGCGGCGAATTCTCCCTATCTCTTCGGCAAGGACCTCTGGGCGGAGACACGCATCCCGCTCTTCGAGCAGGCCGTGGGCTGCAATCCCCCGCTCGGCCGCGTCACCTTCGGCGGAGGCTATGTGCGGGACTCCCTCTACGAATTATTTTTAGAAAATCTGCGCGAGTATCCTGTGATGCTCCCGGCCAGGCTGGAAGACACCGCCGAGACCTTTCCCCACCTGCGCCTGCACAACGGCACGATCTGGCGCTGGAACCGGCCCATCGTCGCGCCCGACGCCTCGGGCGCGATCCGCCTGCGCATCGAACATCGCGTGATGGCCGCGGGGCCCAGCGTCCCGGACGTGGTGGCCAATATCGCCGCCTATCTCGGCTTGGTCCACGGTTTGGCGCAAGACGAGCGGCCGCCGGAGTCCCGCCTGAGCTTCGAGGCGGCCCGCGCGAATTTCTACGCCGCCGCCGAAGGGGGCCTGAATGCCGAGGTCCTCTGGCTCGACGGCCGCCGCGCCCCGTTGCGGGAACTATGGCTGGGCGAGCTCCTGCCCCTGGCTCGCCAGGGCCTGCGCGGCCTGGGCCTGGACCCCGAAGACATCGCCTATTACTTGGAAGAGGTCTTGTTTCCGCGCCTGCGCGGCGGGCAAAACGGAGCCGCCTGGCAGCGCGCCTTCGTGGCGCGGTACGGTGCGGATTTTAGCCGATTGGTCGAGGCCTATGGGCAAGGCCAGCGCTCCGGCAGGCCCGTGCACGAGTGGGGGCTGTGATGTTGCAGGTCTTGGAGAAAATTCCCGAGGGATTGCTGCAACGGCCCGCCGAGTCCCTTCACGAGGTCTTGTCGGGTCCCACGCTGATCCACCTGAGCGGGCGGCGCGAGGCGCCGCTCTTCGTCTCGGTCCTGCTGCATGGCAATGAGACCACCGGTTGGGAGGCGCTGCGCGAGCTGCTCTCCCGCTACGAGGGGCCCGGCCTGCCGCGCGCGCTGTCGGTCTTCATCGGCAACGTCCAGGCGGCGCGGGAGGGGAGGCGGCGCCTCGACGGCCAGCCGGACTTCAACCGCGTCTGGCAGGCCGGCACGACGCCGGAGCACGCGATGACCCACCAAATCCTCGAGGCGATGCGGGCGCGCGGGGTCTTCGCCAGCGTCGACGTGCACAACAACACGGGCGTGAACCCGCACTACGCCTGCGTAAATCACCTCGACCACCGCTTCTTCCACCTGGCCGTCCTCTTCGGCCGCACCGTGGTCTATTTTACCAAGCCGGAGGGGGTGCAGACTTCCGCCTTCGCCGAGCTCTGTCCCGCCGTCGTCCTCGAGTGCGGCCAGCCCGGCGATCCGCGCGGCATCGCCCACGCCCGGGACTACCTCGACGCCTGCCTGCACCTGGCAGAGATCCCCGAGCATCCGGTCCCGGAGCGCGACCTCGACCTCTACCACACGGTGGCCGTGGTCAAGGTGCCCGATTACTTGAGCTTCGGCTTCGGCGCGGAGGCGGCGCAGGTCCGGCTGCGGGAGAACCTCGACCACATGAACTTCACGGAGCTGCCGCCGGGGACGCTCTTGGGCTGGCTGGCCGCGGAGGAAGGCGGACGGTTGGTCGTTTCGGACGAGGCGGGTCGCGACGTCGGCGAGCGCTATCTGGATTACCGGGCCGGCGAGATCCGGACGAAGCTCCCGCTCATGCCCTCGATGTTCACCTTGAACCGCGAGGTGGTCCGGCAGGACTGTCTGGGCTATTTCATGGAACGCTTGAAATTTTCCGGCGGGGCGGCTAGCGCCTAGCCTCATTGAGGTGAATCCATGAGAAAGCTGTTAAAAGGCATCGTCGAATTCCGCAAAAACCTGCAACCCGCCCAGCGCGAGGTCTTCGCCAAGTTGGCCCTCGAGCAAAAACCGGACTCTTTCTTCGTCGCCTGCTCGGACAGCCGCGTGGTCCCGAACCTCTTCGCCTCGACCAACCCGGGCGATCTCTTCGTCCTGCGCAACGTCGGCAACCTTATCCCGGCCTGCCTCCCGGACAAGCCGGAGGAGCCGCGCGGCTCCGCCGCCGCGGCCCTCGAGTTCTCGGTGAAGAACTTGGGCGTCAAGGACATCATTATTTGCGGCCATTCCGAGTGCGGCGCGATGCGGGCCCTGTTGGAGGGCCCGCCGGCAGGGGAGCCCCACCTGCAGGATTGGCTGCGCCACGGCGAGGCCACCCTCAAGCAGGTTTCCCAGGCCCCTAAGGATCCCGCGCTCAGCCCGGTCAACCGACTCTCCCAGCTCAATGTCTTGGTCCAGATGGAGCACGTCGCCTCCTATCCCTTCGTGAAAGAACGCCTGGAGGCCGGGGAGCTGATGATCCACGGCTGGTGGTTCGACATCGCGCGAGCGGAGGTACTGGCCTACGAGCCGGAGGAGCTTCGCTTCGTCGTGGTGGAAGAGGGCGAGGCGGAGCGGATCCTTGCCAGGATGGAAGACCGGCGCGGTTCTAAATCTTAAACGGTCTCGGCGGCTGGGTCCGGCTGGGAGGGCGGCGGCGATGCGTCGCTCCCGCGTTTTTCCAAGGTCTGTTGGATTTTTTGCGCAAGCCACGGGGTGAGGACGCCCTTGAGCGCGTCGGTCCCGCTGCTGAGCAGCAGCGAGGTCACCAGGTCCCACGGAGAGGCACCGGAGGCCTCGCGCGTTCCGGAAGCAGGTTCGGCCTCGCCCTTGGCGGCGGGCGGGCCTCCGCTGCGGGCGGCTACGAAGAAGCCGGCGACCGCGGCGATCCCGGTGCTCTTCCAAGGATAATCCTCGGTCCAGGCGCGCGGATCGGCGACCCGAACGAGATTGCGCGCCGCGGCCTTCGCGGACTGGGCCAGGGCGGACTTGGCGGTCGCGGCCTCCAGCTCGAGCAGCTCGCGCTCAGTCCGCGGTCGCGGCCCGCTCCAGGGCGTTGATTCCGTATTTTTCCTTTTGTCGTTCGAGCTTTTGCTCATAATCCTTAATTTTTTTCTCTAAGGCGGTCCGGCGCAGGGAGCTCAGCTTCCAACGGATGTAAAGGGCGCCGACGGCGAGCAGGATGCCGCCCGAGACGAGGAAGCCCGCCCAAGGTCGGCCGCCGAGGAGCTCGGCCAAGGCCAGGGCGCTGCCGTAGAAGACGAAGGCGATGGCGATCAGGAAGACGCCGCTGAACAAAAGGATGAGCAGGGCCCAGAGGGCGAAGGCCAAGAGGCCGTTGCGCAAATCGCCCTTGCTCTGGGCCCACTTGGCGCCCAGGTAGGAGCCCAGGTGTTCCCAGATTTCTTGGAGCTGCCGCGGCAACTGCTCCATCGCCTCGAAGGTCTCTTTGTCCTCCGGCGCGGCGGCGGTCTCGGGTCCCAGGGGATCGGTCATCGCCGCTTCCAGAGGGCGCCCAGGACGAAGCCGACGCCCGCCGCGATGAGCAGGGCCTGCAGGGGATTTTCCTTGATCTTGGTCTCCAGGTCTTTTTCCAGGCTTTGCGCCTTTTTCAGGCCCTGCTGGTAATACTCGCTGGCGTTTTCTCGGATCATGCCGACGGTGTCGTGGGCCAAGTCGCGGGTGGTCTTGCCCAGCTCTTGGACGTCGTGGCCGAGGGTCGCGGCCTTCTCGCGGAATTCGGCGGTATGCTTGGCGAAGGGGTCTTTGGATGCGCTCATAGTCACCTCCGGGATTTTTCGGGATTTCCGCGCGATTATAGCACCGGGGGGTGGAAGGGGAAATTTTTATTTTGGAGGGCCTCCGGCGGCGGGACCACGGCCTTGCGCAGGTTGTCGACGGCCTCGGTCAGGCCCTCGACGCTCAAGGGGAACATGCGGATCAGTTGGGAGACCGCGTGGATGGTCGGGTGGCCGTCCCAGTACTCGCGCGGCTCGGGGTTGAGCCAGACGATCGAGGGGTAATGCTCGCGCAGGCGCCGCAGCCAGGCGATGCCGGGCTCGGCGTTGCGCTCCCAGTAGTCGATGGAACCGTTGGGGACGAAGAGCTCGTAGGGGTTCATGCAGGCGTCGCCGACCACGATGACGTGGAAGCTGCGGCGGTAGCGGCGGAAGAGATCTTCGGTGGTGACGTAGTCGCGGAGCTTGGCGTCCACGAAGAGCCGCGAGTAGATGCAGTTGTGGAAATAGAAATGCTTGAAGGCCTTGAAGTGCTGCGAGGCGTGGGCCGCGGAGAAGAGCGCCTCGACCATCCGGGCATAGGGGTCCATGCTGCCGCCGACGTCCATCAACAGGAGCAGCTCGGCCTGATTTTTGCGCGGCGGCGTGAAGACCAGGTCGATCTCGCCGGCGTTGCGGCAGGTCTTGTCGATGGTCTTCTCGACGTTCAGCTCTTGCGCGACGCCGACGGCCTCGAGGCGGCGCAGGCGCTTGAGGGCGACCTTCAGCTGGCGCGTCTCCAGGATGCGGTCGTGGCGGTAGTTGCGGAAGCGGCGCTCCTCGGCGACCTTCACCGCCATGCGCCCGCCGCCCGGCCCGCCGATCCGGATGCCGGAGGGGTGGGCGCCGGAGTGGCCGAAGGGCGAGGTGCCGCCGGAGCCGATCCAATAATTGCCGCCGTGGTGGGCCTCGGTCTGCTCCTGGAGGCGCTCGCGGAAGCGGCGGCGCAGTTCCTCCAGCTCGAGGGGGTCGATGTCGGGGAGCTGCGGGCGTTGCTCGGGGTCGACGACGCGGTTCAGCCAGTCCAGCAGCTCCTGCTTGAAGCGCGCGTCGGCCTCCGCGCCCTGAAAGCACATCAGAAAGGCCTGGTCGTAGGCGTCGTAGAGGGCCTCGGACTTGACGAGGAGGGCGCGGGCCAGGACGTAAAACTTGTCGAGGGAGGAGTCGGCCAAGTCCCGGGAGAGGGCCTCCATCAGGCGCAGCCATTCCTGGGTCCCGACGGGGATCTTGAGGGCGCGGAGGGTGTAGAAAAAGGCGAGGAGCATTTAGGGCCGCCGCAACTTGGTCACCTTCGGCTTCAGGACGTCCTGCTCGTTCTTCAGCAAGACGCCGATCAAGGGCGTCTCTTCCAAAACCCTTTTCCCGTCCAGGCCCATCGCCAGCAGGGCATGGATCCAGTCGATCAGCTCGGAGGTGGAGGGCGCCTTTTTGAGGTTCGGCAGGCGCCGCACCTCGTAGAACTTGCGGATCGCGGCCTCCATCAGCTTAGCGTCCAGGTCGGGGAAGTGGACCTTCACGATCCGCGCCATCATGGCCTCGTCGGGGAACTCGATGAAATGGAAGACGCAGCGGCGCAGGAAGGGGTCGGGCAGCTCCTTTTCGGAGTTGGAGGTGATGACCACCATCGGCCGGTGCCGGGCGGCGATCTCCTCGTTGGTCTCGGGGATGGTGAAGCGCATCTCGTCGAGCTCGGCCAAGAGGTCGTTGGGAAACTCGAGGTCGGCCTTGTCGACCTCGTCGATCAAGAGGACCACGGGATCCGGCGCGGCGAAGGCCGCGCCCAGCTTGCCCAGCTTGATGTAGCGCTTGATGTCGGAGACGTCGCCGCCACCGAAGCGGCTGTCGTTGAGGCGCTGGACGGTGTCGTAGACGTAGAGTCCGTCGACCGCCTTGGTGGTGGACTTGATGTTCCAGCGCAGCAGCGGCCGGCCGAGAGACTCGGCGATGGAGGCGGCCAAGAGCGTCTTGCCGGTGCCGGGCTCGCCCTTGAGCAGGAGAGGGCGGCCGATGGCGAGCGAGACGTTGACGACCTGTTGGAGTTCGTCGGAGGCGACGTAATCGTGGGTTCCGCGGTATTGGGCTTGCGATTTCATGCCTTCTAGCTAGCGAAAATCCCGACGGGATTCCATACAAAAACTTGCCGCGGGCCGCGCCGCCAGAATATAACCGGCCGATGGAATACCTGCATTACTTCCTCCATGCCACCGTCGCCCTGGTGGCGATGGTCAACCCCCTCGAGGCCGCGCAGTTCTTTCCCACCTTCACGCAGGGGGCGACGCCCGCGCAGCTGCGGCAGGCGGCGCTCAAGGCCACCTTTTACGCTTTCACCATCCTGACGGTCTCGGCCCTGGTTGGCCGCTATATCCTGATGGCCTTCGGGATCTCCACCTCCGCCTTCCAGGCGGCGGGCGGCTTGGTCATCATGACGGTCGGCTTCCGCATGCTCTGGGGGGAGGCGCAGACCGCGAAGGAGCCTTCCGCCGCCAACGTCAACCCCGCCGAATCGGTCGGCCTGCTGGTGCCCTTCGTCATGCCGATCGTCACGGGGCCCGGCGCCATCACCACGGCGATCACGCTGACCACCCGCGACGAGGGCGTCGTGAACTTGCTGGTGGTCTTAGGCGCGATCCTGCTCAACGCGGTGATCTTATGGTTCTCCCTGCGGGCCTCCGTCATGATGGAGAAATGGCTCAGCGTTCGCGCCCAGAAGCTGATCTCCCGCTTCATGGGTCTGATCCTCCTGGCGATCGGGGCCCAGATGGCGATGAGCGGGGTGAGGGCCTTCTTCGTCGATCGTTTATAGACCTATGCCGAAACTCCAAGCCCTGCCCATCGATCCCTTGCTGCCGCAGATCGCGGCGGCACTGCGCGAGGCGCCGAGCCTCATCGTCCAGGCCACGCCGGGCTCGGGCAAGACGACCCGCATTCCGCCCTACCTGTTGGCGCAGGGCCTGGTGGATCCCGAACGCGAGATCC
>SZOV01000129.1 GCA_030263375.1 Deltaproteobacteria bacterium PRO3 | reverse complement strand
CCTTGCTCGTCTTCGCGGAGCGGGTGGGCCTGTTGAAATTCGGCGGGCAGATCCGGGAATTCGAGGGAAGGGTCCAGTTCAGCCCGGGCTTCGTGCGCACGATGCTGGCCCTGTTCAGCCTGATCACGCTCTTTTCCATGATCGCCGCGCCTTACCTGCGTTTCGAGTACGATTCGAAGAAGATCCGCGCCGACACCCCCGAAAATCGCGTCGCCAAGCAGCGCCAGCGCGCCACCACCGGCGAGCGGGTCAACACCCCGGCCGCGGTCCTGATCGAAAACGAGGCCCAGGCGGCCGCGATCAAGGCTGCGGTCGACAAGATCCGGGACGCCGATCCCCACACCACGATCCAAGGGACCAGCTCGGTCTACAGCCTGGTGCCGGGCGACCAGGCGGCCAAAATGGAAGTGGTCCGCGAGATCCAGACTATGTTGGAGGACGACACGATCCGCCTGGTCCCCGACGACAAGAAGGAGGACCTGGATCGCTTCAAGAAGGCCCTCGCCGACACGGCGACCTTCGAAAAGGGGGAGGTCCCCGCCGAGATCGTCGAGCGCTTCACCGGAGACCCGGAGATCCCGGGCAGCCTGATGTTGATCCTGCCCAAGCCGCGCCTCGAGCTGGACGACGGGCGGAACGCCATGGCCTTCGAGCGTGAGATCGGGCGCATCAAGACGCCGCTGGGAGAATTCCAGGCCAGCAGCGACGCGATCATCTTCGCGGAGGTGCTTAAGACGATGTTCCGCGACTCGAAGAAGGTCCTGATCATCTCGGTGCTCAGCGTCTTTCTCTTCGTCTTTTTGGATTTTCGCAGCCTGCGCAAGAGCCTCTTGGTGATGTTCTCGATCCTCGCCGGGGTTTTTTGGGTCTTCGGCGTGATGTACCTGAGTGGAACGAAGCTCAACCTCTACAACATGGTGATGATCCCGGCCGTGATGGGCATGAGCATCGACAACAGCATCCACGTCTTTCACCGCTACGAGGAGCTGGGCCGGGGCTCGCTCTCGAAGGTGCTCAGCACCACGGGCATCTCGGCGATGCTGGCCTCCTTCACCAACGCGGCCGGCTTCTTCGGCCTGGTCTTCTGCACCCACGGCGGACTCAAGTCGATGGGGGTCGTCGCCAGCATCGGCCTGGGCACCTGCCTGATCACGACCCTGCTGTACCTGCCGATGATCCTCCAATTCCTGGAGGAGCGGAAGAAATCCTGAGCCCTATTCGAAGACGACCGTCTTGTTTTGGTAGGCGAGGACGCGGCGCTCGACGTGCATGCGCACGGCGTAGGCGAGGGCGATCTTCTCCTGATCGCGGCCCTTACGGATCAGGTCCTCGACCCGGTCGCGATGGGTGACCCGGGCGACGCTCTGCTCGATGATCGGGCCGTTGTCGAGCTCGGCGGTCACGTAGTGGCTGGTGGCGCCGATCAGCTTGACGCCCCGCGCGTAGGCCTGGTGGTAGGGCTTACCGCCGATGAAGGCGGGCAAAAAACTGTGGTGGATGTTGATGATCGCGTTGGGATAGGCGGCGACAAAGGCGGGGCTCAATACCTGCATGTAGCGGGCGAGGACCACCAGGTCGACCTGGTGCTCGCGCAGCAGGCGCAGCTGCTCGGCCTCGGCCCTCTCCTTGGAATCGGCGGTCACGGGGACCACATGGAAGGGGATGCCGAAGTGCTCGGCCACCTCGCGGAGGTCGGGGTGGTTGCTGAGGATCAGGGGAATGTCGACGTCGATTTCGCCCAGGGTGTGTCGCACCAGCAGGTCGTAGAGGCAGTGCTGGTATTTCGAGACCAGGATCGCCATGCGGCTGCGCCGGTCGCTGAAGTGCAGCGAATATTCCATGCGGTATTTCTTGGCGAGCGGCGCCAGCTCGCGGGCCAGGGCTTCCCGGTCGAGCTGGAAACCTCCCATCTCCCACTCGAGGCGCATCAGGAAGGTTCCGGTCTCGAGATCGGTGTGCTGGTCGGAGTCGACGATGTTGCCGTGGTGCTTGTAGACGAATTCGGAGACCGCCGAAACGAGGCCCGGCTTGTCCGGGGAGACGATCAGCAAAATGGCGTTGTTTTTCGCGGCGGCCATGAGAAGAGAGCTTACCATCGAGATCATCGTTGACAAGCTATTTCCTTTTCATCAATATCGTCTATCCAACATTTGCGCCCGGGAGGCGAGGCCGCATGAACAAAAAAGACTTAAAAAAGTTTAAAGACATCCTGCTCGAACGCCGCAAGGCCATCACGCAGCTCAACGAGTCGCTCAGCGAGCAGTCGGTGGTCTTCGACCCCAACGACCTGCCCGACGAGGTCGACCTGGCGAGCAGCGAGACCGACCAAGCGATCAATCTCAAACTCCGCGACCGCGAGCGCATCCTGTTGCGCAAGATCGACAAGGCCCTGCGCAAGATCGACGAGGGCGAATACGGCGTCTGCGAATCCTGCGGCGAGGACATCGGCATCAAACGCCTCGAAGCCCGCCCGGTCACCGACCTCTGCATCCGCTGCAAGGAAGAAGAAGAGCGCCGCGAGAAGGCCTTCGCGGAGGAATAAACTATACGTCTTAGTAGGGGCGAACCTTGTGTTCGCCCCCGTGCACGGAGGGGAGGGCGAATAAAAGATTCGCCCCTACAATTCCCGCATCTCCTCGGCCGCCGCCAGGGCCGCGATCCGCGCCATCACCGAGGCCAGGCTCACCAGATTTCCCTTCTCCGCGCAATTGAGGAAGGCCCCCTCGTGCGGCTCGTCGAGCTTGTGCAGGCAGAGGCAGGCGAACTCCATCCCGCGCGCGTTCAGCGAGGCGAAGGCGTCGCGCTGGGCGTTCATCCGGAAAAACCCGCCCACGACCTGGAATCCCACCATATAGATGACCGGCTCGATCGGGTAACCGCTGTAGAAATCCGCGGTGGGAATGCCCTCCTGCACCAAAAAGCTGTCGCCCTTCTTTCCGCCCTTGGCGCTGAGCAGCTTGTTGCGGTCGCGGCGGTTCATGTTCAGGATGTCCCGGCTGGACATCACCTCCATCAGGCCCATGCCGTAGGTCCCGGCGTTGTTCTTCACGAAGGCGTAGGCCGGGCCCTCGATGCCGTAGCGACGGTACTGCGCCTCGACTTTCTCCAGCACGCGGTCGACCCCGTCGGCCAGGCGCCGGACTCCGCTCTCCTCGCCGAGCTCCACCTCGTCGACGGTGGCGAACTCACAATTGAGCAACCAGGGGTCGATCTCGAGGCGCGCGGCGAAGTCCTGAATCACCTCTTGCAAGCGCGAAAAGTGCCCGCTTTTTCGTCGCTTATGCCAGCCCAACCCGGGCGGCGGCGAGATCCTCGCCTCAAGTCCAGCCAAGGCCTGGGGTAGGCCCTGCGAAAAATCGTTGTTCGAGAGGATCCAATCGCCGGCGAAGTCGCCCGCATAGGGCCGACCCTCGCGGACTTGCAGGCGCTCCATGCGCAGGACCTTGCCTTGCCCCAGGTCCGCCTCGAAGCTCGGTTCGGAGATCTCCTCGCCGGCGTAGACGGCGCGGGCCTGGATCCCGGCCTCCTCGAGCAGGCCGAGCAGGCGCAGGACGTTCTCGAGGTAGAAGCGGTTGCGCGTGTGCTCCTCGGCGAGCACCAGGACATTTCGGACCTCGGGGAGGTAGGTCTCGAAATAAGCCTTGAGGGCGAAGCCGGTCAGTCGGCTGTAGGAATTGCAGAGGTTGTTGAAGCCCGCGGGAAATAAATTGGTGTCGACCACCCCGATCTTGTAGCCGGAGTTGCGGATGTCGCAGCTGAGATAGAGCGGAGGGACGAGCCCCTGAGTTTTTTCGGCGAAGAAGGCCTCGATCTTGTCGCGGTTCTTCAGAAATTTTTCGGCGATTTGGTGGAGCACGTTCAGCTTTCCTGGATCTTGAGGGTTTTGAGGTAGATCTCCCGCACGCGCCGGCGATGCTCGGAGAAGGCCCGCAGCAGCTCTTCCGGCGAGGCGAAGGACATTCGCACGGCCAATTCCGCCATGCATTCATGCCCGGGATCGAGATAGCCTTCCTTTAAATCGAACTCGGCTTCAAGGTAAATTTCCAGCATCCGGTAGAAGACGTAGGCGCTTCTCAGCGCCTCGGCGTCCGCCTTGGGCAGGATGCCGCGTTGCTCGAGGCGCCCCAGGGCCTCCTGCGTGTTGGGGCTTAAGATCGTGTCGAAGACCTTGCCCAGCTTGAGCTGGAGATATTGCACGGCGAACTCGATGTCCACCAAGCCTCCGTAGCCCTTCTTGTAGTGCAGCCGCCGTTCGCCCTCCTTGGCGAGCTCCTTCTCGATGCGCATCCGCAGGCGGTGCACCTCTTCCGCGAGGTTTTCCGGAAAGGGCTTCAGGAAAACCAGCCGCCGGAACAGGCCGTGAAAGTCCTTGGCGAAGCCGGGGCCCGCGAAGATGAGCCGGGCCTTGAGCAGGGCCTGGCGCTCCCATTCGGCCGCGTGCTCGTGGTAATAGGTGATCCAGGCGTCCAGCGAGGTAACGAGGGTGCCGGCGTTCCCGGAAGGTCTCAGCTCGGTGTCGACCTTGTAGGCGAAGCCGTCCCGCGTAACCAGGCTCAAATAGCTGATGATGCGCTGGGCGAGCTTGGCGAAGTACTCGCGGTTGCTGATCGGCTTGCGGCCCTGGGTCTCGCCGTTGCGGCTGTAGACGAAGATCAGGTCGAGATCGCTGTTCAGGTGCAGCTCGAGGCCGCCCAGCTTGCCCATGCCGATGATGGCGAACTCGCTGGTCGTGAAATTCCCGTCGTTGTCCTTGCAGCGCGGCAGGCCGTACTGGTGCGAAAGCTCCTCGCGGGCCAGGTCGTAGGTGGCGATGAGGGTCGCGTCGGCCAGGTGGGTGAGGGCGGCCATCGCCCGCTCCAGCGGCTCCCGGCCCGAGACCAGGTCGGCCTCGATCCGACGCGCGACCTCGCGCTTGTAGGTCCGCAATACCGAGAGGTTGTCCTCCAAGTCGCCCTCGGCGCCGAGGCGGCGCCGCAATTCCTCGTAATGATATTGGACTTGCGGATTCATCCTTCCGCCACCTCGAAGCGGTCGGCCAGCAGGCCCCGGAAGATGGTCTGCACGACGTGGCGATGGGTCTCGAGCTCGCTCAGCATGTGGTCGACGGCGGCTCGCGGGTCGGCCTCGGCATAGCCCATGCGTCGCGCCAGGCCGGCGAGTTCTTCAGGCGAGTCCGGGAGCTGGTGCGCCTGTTGCTCCTCGGGCAGCTGGAGGCGGTGCTCCATCGTGCGCAGGAAGACGTAGGCTCGGCGCAGGGCGTCTTCCTCGCCGGCCTCGATCAGCCCCGCCTCGCGGAGCCTGGGCAGGGCCTCGAGGGTGTTGGGCACTTGCAGCGCGGGGTCTTGGCCGCCGAACAGCAGCTGCAGGGATTGCACGAAGAACTCGACCTCGCGGATGCCGCCCTCGCCGAGCTTCAGGTGGAAGGTCTGTTGGGTCCGCTTGCGGATCGAGTCGTGGATCTTCGCTTTCATCTCGCCCAGGCGCTTGAGGAAGCCGAAGTCGCGCAGCTTGGGGTAGACGAAGGGGTGGATGCGGCGAAGGAATTCCGCGCAGAGGCCCGCGTCTCCGGCGCAGAGGGAGGCGCGGATCATCGCCTGCTTTTCCCAATCCGCGCCGAAGCTCTCGTAATAGGCCTCCATCGCGTCCAGGCTGTTGACCAAGGTGCCGGCCTTGCCCTCCGGCCTCAGCTCGAGATCGACGCGGTACAGGAAGCCGTCGTGGGACTTTTTTTGTAAAAAAGAGCTGAGCCGCTCGGCCAGCTTGGCGAAGTACTCGTGGGGCCCCAGCGGCGCGGGCCCCTCGACGCGGCCCTCATCGCTCCCGTAGAAATAGATCAGGTCTATGTCGCTGCTGAAATTCAGCTCGTCGCCGCCCAGTTTGCCCATCGCCAGGACGCTGAAGGGATTTTCGCCCGTGCCGTCGCCGCAGCGGGGCCTGCCGAAATCCCGGGACAGCTCTTCCAGGTGCCACTCGAGGGCGGATTGGACGACGCCGCGGGCGAGGGCGCTGAACTCGGCGACGATCTCGCGGAAGGGTTTGCCTAAGCCGACGTCGCGTAGGCTGATGCGGAAGAGGTGCCGGTATTTGCGGTCGAAAAGGACCTTTGCGAGGGTCTCGCGGTCCACGGGGGCGTGGGCGCCCAGGACGCCGCGGAATTCCTCGAACAGGGCCGCGGGCTCGATGGGGACGCTCAGGTCGCCGACCAGGGCCTCCGCCGCCTTTTCGGGATAGCGGCGCGCCCAGCGCGCTAGAAAATTACTGTTGCCGAGCAGGCGCAGCAGGGCATCGACCTTGCTTTGATCCAGCGCGCTGCGCACGGCGTCCAGCGCGGGCCCCATCTCGCGATAGACCTCGAGGGCCTGCGCAGGCTGGGCGGTGCCTTCGGCGATGTCCAGGCGAAAATCCATATCCTTGTCCTGAAGTAGAGCAATTTTCCGCCGCGCTGGCAACGAAGATCCGATTCACGCCGCGCGAAACGAGCGTCCTTTGGGGACGGGACAGAGCGAAAGTTCGCGGTGGTAGGGACAGGAGAGACAGGCCGGGCGGACGCCCACCGCCTCGAGGTCGGCGCCGCCCGCCGCCCACTGCGCGGCGAGCGATTCCAGCAGCTCGGCGTGGGCCGCCAGCTCTTCGGGGCGGAAGCTCAGCTCGTGGGACTCCGCGCGGTTCAGGACGTGGATCTGAACCGAACGCAAGGGCTCGCGCAGCAGGCGCTCCGCGGCCAGGGCGTAGGTTTTCAACTGAAAGCCGTAGTTATCCAACAGCTCCTCGGCGGAATGCGCCCCGCCGGCGTACTTGAAAGCGACCA